>JAYUQO010000042.1:0-16332 GCA_043756765.1 Bdellovibrio sp.
TCCCAGAATCCCGATGAATCAATTTCAGTATCATTATTTAAGCGATATAAATCAACATGTGCTATTTTGATTTTTTCATTTTGATAATCTTGAATAAGACTAAATGTGGGTGAAGAAGCTTGCAGTCCGTACTGTTTGCAATATTCAATAATAAATGTAGTCTTACCAGAACCTAAATCACCATTTAGTAAAATGATGTTTTTTGAAGTTTTAAGTAAAGGCTGTATTGTTGTAGCCACTTTTTTTAAATCTTCGATATGTTTGATATCTAGAATCTGTTTCATTTTTTTAATTTTTTTGCATCTGCTTTAGAATGTTTTGAGTTGCTTTTAAAAGCCCTTCTTCGACAGCATAACAAATAAGGCTATGACCAATGTTTACTTCAGCTAAGTGTTTCATGAGTGTTATTTTTTTTGTATGAATATAATCTAGCCCGTGCCCTGCGTGTACACCCAAATCTAAATCATGCGTCATAGCTGCGGATTTTTGTAAACGCTGCCATTCAATGGATTTGGCTTTACCCTTGGTTAGCACCCAACGACCAGTATGAAATTCAACCGCATCAGCTCCTGCATCTTTTGCTGCAATCACTTGATCTGTGTCGGGATCAATAAAAAAACTGACTTTGATTTTTTGTTTTTTCAATTTCTCTGTCATTTCTTTAAGTTTTTCAAATGATTTTAAAACGTTTAATCCACCTTCAGTGGTTAGTTCTTGTCTTTTCTCTGGTACAAAACAAACCCAAGCTGGTTTTTGCTTTAATGCGATCTTCAGCATTTCGGCAGTTGCGCCTATTTCTAAATTGATTGGTAAAGGTGATTTTTTAATAAGAAGTTTTACATCGTGATCTTGAATATGTCTGCGATCGGATCTTAAGTGAATCGTGATCTGATCAGCGCCAGCTTTTTTGCAAATCTTGCTAAGCTGTAACAAATCTGGATACACGGTTGTGCCACCACGAACTTGTCGTAGCGTCGCTGCGTGATCAATATTTATACCTAATCGTATTTTTTTATTTGATTTCATTAGCTGAGTTCTTTTTCCAAAAAGCTCGCGATTTCCTCAGCGATTGCAGAAATTTTAGTTTTCGACGGACCTTCAACTAAAATTCTAATAAGAGGCTCTGTTCCTGAAAATCGAATAAACAGCCGGCCTTCGCCTTTAAGTTCTTTTTCTTTTTCAATGATAAGTTCTTTATAGCCCTTCATTTCATTAAGCTCTTGTCTTCGACGTACACGACAGTTAATCAGAACTTGTGGCACGTCTTCGTAGATCGCGGATAAAGTGCTTAACTTACTACTGGTTTCTTTCATAACAGATAACACATTGAGTGCTGCCACTGTGCCATCACCAGTTGTAGAATGATCAAGAAAAATAATATGGCCTGATTGTTCACCACCTAAATTATAATTCCCTTTTCGCATTTCTTCGACAACGTGCTTGTCGCCTACGTTTGTCTTAATAGTTTTAATTCCATGTTCTTTGAGCTTTTTTTCTAAACCAAAATTACTCATTTGGGTTACAACTATAGTGTCATTTTTAAGTTGGTTCTTATTTTTCATGTGCAACGCACAGATCGCAATAATCTTATCACCGTTCATGATATGTCCTAATTCATCAACCATAATTACGCGGTCTGCATCTCCATCTAAGCCAATGCCCACATCCGCACGGTATTGCACAACAGCTTGTGAAATTTGCGAGGGGTGAAGAGCTCCTGATTTATCATTGATGTTTGTACCATTTGGCTGCGACCCTAATTGTATTACTTCAGCACCTAGTTCTTCAAAAATTGCTGGTGCCACCTTGTAGGCCGCACCATGGGCAGTATCTAAAACAATACGTAATCCGTCTAATGAATATTCTAGTGGAAAAGTACTTTTTGTGTGAACAATATATCGTCCTTGAGCATCTTCAATACGTCTAGTTCTTCCGACTTCTTTAGACGGTGGTAAAAGACTTAATAAATTATCTTCAGACACTAATCGTTCAATTTCTTTTTCTAAAGTGTCATCTAATTTAAAACCATCAGGGCCAAATATTTTAATACCGTTATCTTGATAAGCATTGTGCGAAGCTGAAATCACAATCCCCGCTACTGCTCGCATTGTTCGTGTTAAATAACCAATACCGGGTGTTGGCAATGGTCCCACAAGTTGAACGTATATTCCCATTGAATTAAGTCCGCTGGCGAGCGCTTGTTCAATCATGTAACCAGAAAGCCTGGTGTCTTTGCCGATCACAACTTTGTGAATATTTGAAGGAGATTTTATTTTATGAGTTCGAATCAAATAGCCAATGGCTTGACCAATTTTAACGACCACATCAGGTACCATTGGAAATTGATTAGCGGTTCCGCGAATACCGTCAGTCCCAAAAAGTTTAATAGATTTTTTATCTGTTTTTGACATGCAATAAATATAACTTAATCTTTAAAAGAATAGAATCTAAAAAGCTCATACATTTTATTTATAGCTATTTATTGTTGTTTTTTAGAGATTTCAACCCGAACGAGATTGGGTTTAACACTTAAAACCCTAACTCCTGCTGGAACATCAATACGACTCGTTGGAATATCAATATCGACTATACCGTCTTCGCGGTCGCTGAGATCAAAAACAATACTTTTAAGACTGTCTTTATATTTTTTAAGCACCGGTTGAGACCCTGATAGCTTAACCCTTACTTTATCATGGGATTGGCTAACTATCACCATATCCGCTGAAACAATCAGATTAATTTCCATTTCCTTTGTCGTCACAAAATCTCTTCGTCCTAAAATCGAAATCCACAAAATTAAAGCCACAAATAGAGAAACTATTTTGTAACTGAGGTTGTTAAAAATGAGATCTTTCGTTTGTTTATATATATCAACTTCATGTTTCATGAATGCCCTTCTAAACGCTCTTCGACATGAATTGATTTATATTTTAATCCGAATGCTTCATATAATGCTTTTCTAACGTCGACCAATTCAGCTTGTGGTCGCATGTGCCCCCCGATAACTATACTGATTGATCGGGTTTCTTCAGATACAACTAAAACTAATGCGTCTGTTTCTTCAGTTAAACCAATCGCGGCACGGTGGCGGGTTCCTAAGTTTTTATCTAACGCGGGATTTTTACTTAAAGGTAAAAAACATCCTGCGTAAGCAATTTTTCCTGACCGAATTAAAACAGCCCCATCATGCATCGGTGCTTGCGGGTGAAAAATAGATTGAATGATTTCAGCTGAAACACGCGAATCCATTTCAGTACCTAATTCAATGTGGTAATCTACGAGGATATCTTTTTCGATCACTAATAAGGCCCCGTAACCTTTTTGAGCTGCCGCTATAATGCCTTTTGCGATTTCTTCAACCATGTGAGTTTCCATTGCAACCGACACATCAGAAAACAGGGGATGACTTCCGATATGGGCCAAGGCTCTACGGATTTCACCTTGAAATAGAACAACTGTAATTACGAATAAATTTGAAAAGAACTTATCTAATAACCAATTCATTGTGAAAAGTTCGAACCAAATACTTAAGATATAAGTGATTGCTAGTATTCCAAGCCCAGACAAAATCTGAACAGTTCCAGTTCTGCGAATAATAATCAACACCCGGTAAAGTACAAACCAGACTAGCAGAATATCAAAGATATCCTGCAGTCTTAAGTGTGAGCTAATAAAATGGAGATTTTCCCAGAACGATTCAAACTGCATATTAAAAATTAACCAATCTATGTAACCGGAGCCGTTTTCCCGCTACCTGATGTGGCTGTGTCTTCATTCGTTTCTCCGGTTACATCTACGCTAGCCGCAGATGTTCCACTTAAACCGCCGCCGCCTTTTTTGTTGGCGCGAACTTTGTGAATTTCAGAAACAGCAGCACCTTTAACTAACATCGCGACTTCACTACCATCAATAGTTTCGAATTCAAGTAAAGCTTGCGTGATTTTTTCAAGTGATTCACGGTTGTCTGTTAAAACTTTCATGGCTTTGGTGTAACCGTTGTTAATAATTTTAGAAATTTCTAAATCAATTTCCTGAGCTTTTGATTCAGAATAATCTTTTGATTTAGCGCCGCCGTAACCCATTCCCATAAATACAGGACTGTCGCCTTTTTCAAAAGCTAAAGGTCCAAGCGGGCTCATTCCCCATTCGCAAACCATTTTTCGGGCCATTGCAGTCGCCCGTTCAATATCGTTTGCAGCACCTGTTGTAAAATCACTAAAAATAAGTTCTTCGGCTGCACGTCCTCCGAAAGCAAAAGCAATCCAGCTTTCAGCTTGGTTTTTTGAAAAACTTAGAGCATCTTTTTCTGGTAATGTTTGCGTAAGACCTAATGCCATACCTCTGGGAATAATAGTCACTTTATGAATAGGATCTAATCCTGGAAGCATCACGCCCACAAGCGTGTGTCCTGCTTCATGGTAAGCTGTGTTTTTACGATCTTCATCACTGATCACCATGGATTTTCGCTCTGATCCCATGATCACTTTGTCTTTTGCTTTTTCGAAATCTTCCATTTCTAAATATTTTTTATTATTTCTTGCCGCCACAAGTGCAGCTTCATTCACAAGATTTCCTAAATCAGCACCCGAAAAACCAGGTGTTCCGCGCGCGATTTTTAAAGGCTCAACGTCAGGACCAAGTGGTGTCTTTTTCATATGCACATTCAAAATTTGTTCGCGACCTAATAGATCAGGCTTACCGACCATGACACGACGATCGAAACGACCAGGGCGAAGTAATGCCGGATCTAAAACGTCAGCTCTGTTTGTGGCCGCAATAAGAATCACGCCTTCTGTTGATTCAAAACCATCCATCTCGACAAGTAATTGATTTAAAGTTTGCTCGCGTTCATCATGACCGCCACCCATTCCAGAACCGCGATGACGTCCAACCGCATCGATTTCATCGATGAAAATTAAGCAAGGCGCATTTTTTTTACCTTGTTCAAATAAATCTCTCACACGACTTGCTCCAACACCAACGAACATTTCAACGAAATCAGAACCTGAAATCGTGAAAAACGGTACACCCGCTTCACCGGCTACGGCTCTGGCTAATAAAGTTTTCCCCGTCCCTGGAGGACCTACAAGTAAAACCCCTTTTGGAATGCGTCCGCCTAATTTTGTGAATTTTTTTGGATCTTTAAGAAAATGGACAATTTCTTGAAGATCATCTTTGGCTTCATCAATCCCCGCCACATCTTTAAACGTCACGCGGTTTTTATTTTCTACTAATCTGGCTTTTGATTTACCAAAAGACATGGCTTTGCCACCACCCGCTTGAATTTGGCGCATGATAAAAACAAACATCCCGATGATTAATATTAACGGTAACCAATTAATAAAAAACGATGATAGTGCTCCACCTGATTGGTCGTTTTCGTATTGAGGTGTATAATTGTATTTTCTAATTTCTTCATAAGCTTTTTCTGTATCTGCAGGAAATTCAAAACGAATACCGCCGTCATATTTTTTTTCAAACTCAGGTTTGACTTCACCGCGTATAGTTTTTTTATCGGTTGAAAAATAGATACTGTCTTCTTTGATTTCTTTAGCTTCAACAGCTTTTAAAAACTGTGGATAGCTAAAACTGACGATTGTTTTTTGTTTTTTAACTTCCCATGCTTGGAATAAAAATACAGACATGATGATGAGAAAAAACCACAATGCTAAAGTTTTTTGATTTGCTTTCATTTTACATCCTTACTAGACGCTTCAGCTTGATCTTCTTGATCAACCTGCTTGGCTTCTTGCTTTTATTTGCGATCACTTAACTGTAGCATAATTTGCTGTGCGTCAATAAACCAATTAATGCCAATTAGACTAAATGTGATGTTTTTTTGATTTTTGTCGAGTCTTTTAATTATTTCTTTTATTTGCCCCTGAGTGAACTCTAAATCCTTGAATGATCTTAAGGCTTTCGCTAAACAACGTTGTTTTTCGGCAAAATTTAAGATTTCAAAATCTAGACGCTGAAATGAAAGCTGCTGACTGTGTTGAAAATCATCTTTTTCAATCTTAAAAAGAGGCAATGGATCTGCTTGATGGTCCAGGCTACCTACTATTTTATCGAAAGATAAACTTAAATTTTTCACTGCACCTAATTGAAATTGCTCTAAATCTTTTAACCATTTATTTCGAATCCAGTTTCTTAACCCTGTTGAATCAAAACCAAAACTTAAGTTACTGGGATCGTCAATATAGTCATAATTATTATGTTGCGCTATTTTTAAGATATCAGATTTGCCCGTTTCTAGAAGCAGTCTTAAAGTTTCACCATTCCAAAATTTAAAAGTCGTGAAACTTTCAGACCCAGTACCTCGGATCAGTTTAATCAGTCTAGTTTCTAAAACATCATCACGGTGATGACCCGTGACTAAGATAGCTAGTGGATATTTAGTTTGAATCATTTTAAAAAAATCTTTTCGGGCTTTTCGGCAATCATCTTCTGAAGATAAATAATTGTTTGATTTTTCAAAATAAAATTTAATTGTATCTTTACTTTTGTGTTTACTTTTAAGATTCTCAGAATACTTTTTAACAAGTTCGAAAGCTTCATCTCTGAAAGCTGTTTGAACTGCATTTTTTTCATGACTGCCATGATGATAATGCACAATAATGATTTCAGCCTGAGGCTTGATCTTTAAAAGCGTTTGCATCATCACAACTGAATCAGCCCCGCCCGATACGCAAAGAATAAATTGATTTTTGTCATCCAGGCCACTGATTTTTAATTGATCCCAAATTGCGTGCTCAAGCTGGCTCCAAGTTTTCAATTAAGATTCACTCGATTTTTTGTCAGATTTTTTTAAAACTTCAACTTCAGCTGTAATTTTAAATTTGTGATTTTCGGCAAATTTAGCGAATTCTTTGACGAAATCAATTTTTTGAATCAACGTTACCATTTCTTGCGTAGCCCGTTCTGTGATATCGTCTTTTGTTTTTAGAACTTGACCAATCACAGTTCCGATAGCTTCTTTAGATATTTCACTAGCAGAACCTGCAGATAAAATCTTTTTTAGAGTGTCTGTTAGTTTGGGTGATTTGCTGTCATCATCATTATTATTTGCCATAAACTTTTTTAATCCTATTTTTAAAATTTGTAATCATTTTTGGAAGACTCACAGTAACCAAAGTACTTTCCATCGAACTTGGCATGAACATTCCAAATGTAGCTGTTAAGTGATATTCGACTTCGCATTTATCTCCTGCGGGCTTAATTGTCCAAAGACCTTTCATCGTTTTAAATACATCGCCACCTGCGAATTTAAATTCAACTTTAGATGGCGAAACTTCTTCCACATCTAATTTGTATTTAAATGTTTTAATCATCGATACGCTGTATTCCATTTGTTTTTTAGCGCCCTCATTTTTTAATATTTTAACAGATTTAATTTCTGGTAAAAAATCAGGGTATTTTTCATAATCTACTACAACTTTGAAAAATTCCTCAGCTGTACAGTTGAAGGTTTCTTTGGTTTTGGCTTCTGCCATATTTTCTCTCCTAGAAAGATATTACTTTTGTGAGCTGTTACTTTTTAAACAATGCTTCTGCTGCGGCTTTAGCTTTTTGTGCGGCGGAAATTTCATGTCCGCCAGATCCTGGCTGGTAAAATTCACAGAAGTTATTTTTTTCTTTATCAACAACTCTGTCTGCTGCGGGCTCTTTACATTCGTTATATGATTTCATGTCGTAAAAAACGCAATTCTTACAATTATGTAAATCCCGCCTGCAAAACAAACATTCATCTCTAAAGCTGACTTTAGAACTGATGTCGTTTTCTTTCTGACAATAAGCACATTTCAATTTCATTAAAGAACCATCATGGGCTTCACTGAAAAATTATGAAACGTTTCAACATTTCGAATTGTTCCTGTTTGCGACCGCATCACAACTGATTGCGTTTTTCCGCGACCTTCAGTGTACATTTTTACACCTTTAAGTAATGGTCCATCTGTAACGCCTGTCGCGCAAAACATCACGTGACCTTTTGCTAGTTCTTCTAAAGAGTATTTTTTATTCAGATCTTTGATTCCCATTTTTAAAGCCCGTGCTTTTTCTTCTTCATTTCTAAATTTTAGACGCCCTTGAAAATCCCCGCCCAAGCAGCGCATCGCTGCTGCTGAAATCACACCTTCAGGGGCCCCGCCGATACCAATCAGTAAATCGATTCCTGAATCGGGCCAAGCCGATGCCACAGCTGCTGAAACATCACCATCATCGATCAATTGAATGCGAGCTCCGGTTTTTCGAACCTCTGCTATCAAGCTTTCATGACGAGGACGATCCAGTATAACAACGGTCACATCACCAATTTCTTTTTTTAATGCTTTAGCAACACGTTGAATATTTTCAGTTGCTGAAAGATCTATATCAATCACACCTTTGGCTTTAGGGCCGCAGGCAATTTTATCCATGTAAGTATCAGGTGCGTGTAAAAATCCGCCTTTTTCAGCGAAAGCGATAACCGATATCGCACCGACGCCACCTTTAGCACAAATTGTTGTCCCCTCTAAAGGATCTAACGCAATATCAATTTGTGGAGAGTCATCTTTTTTAAGACCTACTTTTTCACCGATATAAAGCATCGGTGCTTCGTCGCGTTCGCCTTCGCCAATCACGACAGTTCCATCAATACGAACTGAATCAAAAGCTTTCCTCATGGCATCGACTGCTGCCTGGTCAGCTGCTTTTTCGTTTCCGTGTCCCATCCATTTCGCTGAAGCCAATGCGGCTGCCTCTGTGATTCTTACAAATTCTAAAGCCAAGTTTCTGTCCATGGTGTCCTTTCATGACTTTTTTTAATAGCATCAATTAAACCTACAGGTAATCGAAGAGGTTTTAAATTTTCGTTCACTGCGCAGTGACTTGTTTCAGCTACAGCTTTTATTTTTCCGTTTTGATCTTTTAACAGATATTGAAATGTCGCAATTGCGCCGTTCGCGCTCACCTGTACGTCGATGACAATAGCCTCGTTAAATTTATAGGCCGATTTATACTTAACGCGTGTTTCAACAACTGTTAACCATGATACATTTAATGACGTAGATAGATTATTAGCACACCAGTTCACACGGGCTTCTTCGCAGAAGCGTAAATAATTTGAATGATGGACTATACCCATCAAATCTGTTTCGTAAACTTGAACTTTGCGCTCATAATTTGGCTGATGAAGACTCATTCAGTTATCTTGACAGAGGCGTTGATCTCACTCAAGATTTAACAAGATTATGACTCAACTTCCTTTGATTTTAACTACAGCGCGTATTTTTGCAACTTTCCCCGTTGCTTACTTGCTGACGCTCAATTCTGAAGTCATGAACTGGATTGCATTGGTGATTTTTGTCATAGCTTCGATCACTGATTATTATGACGGCTACTTTGCAAGAAAATATAATGCGGTCACAAATTTAGGTAAGTTCTTAGACCCCGTAGCTGATAAAATTTTAGTCTCCTGTATATTGATTCTGCTTTTGCATCTAAATAAAATTGACCCTTGGATGGTTGTTCTTTTTATCACCAGAGACACTTTAGTTGGTGGAGTTCGCGCTGCAGCTGCAGCAGATCGAATCATTATCCCTGCCCAAACAACGGGCAAGTGGAAAGCGGCACTGCAAATGATCGCCATACCGCTACTGATGGTGAACGATTTACATCCCTATTTGCCAACACAAAAACTTGGGTATGGACTTCTCTGGTTCAGTGTTTTATTAAGCATAGCCAGTGGTTGGGATTATATTAGGCTTTATATTTCTGGCTTGAAAAGTCAAAAATTAAAAAGTTAGAAAGTTGTTTATGCTGCATTATATGCAAATGAAAAATTGGTTTATAATTTTTGTGATGGCCACTTTAGTGTATATGGTTCAGCAGAAAATGAATCACAGAAGTTCAAATAGTTTCATGTCTTTAAGGGCACAAAACTCGATTAGTTTTCCAAGTATTTTTCAGTAGTATATCAATCAGCTAATCTAGTACCAAAGTAAAAAGAATTTGATTTGATCAAAAAACCCATAAGTTTGTGGCAAATCTGTACAACTCATATAGTTTTTCAGTAGTCTGGCGTTATGGTTTGTTGTCCCCTTTGAAAGTCTCCATGGTGGATAAGGAAAATAAGCCGCAACCACGCAGTTTCCTGGTTGAACAGCTGCCCACTGACGATCTTCACTCGATGCCATATGAATTTCATTTGTAATTAAATCCTTAATTGCGACAGAATAAGAAAATATTTGCGAATTAATTGGTTTATCACTTTGCGTAATAACAGCCTGCACATTCACTTGCTCTACGGCGCGAACTTCTCCAGCGACTCGTGTTTTGAATGTAAATGAATAATTAGCCACAAAAATCCAAAACAGCGGAACTCCAACTAATAAAACAATAACAAGTCTTTTAAGATTTTTAAACACAGATTTGATGATATCTTTAACCATATTTTTTCCTATCGTTGTAACGCACAACACCTATCTAAAAAATATTTAGATGTTCAGAACAATGAGAGTACAATTTGAATCGTGTTTTCATCAAGCGAAAAAAAACTTTTATTTATCTTAGCAGCAGTTCAATTTAATCATATTGTCGACTTCATGATCATTATGCCGCTGGGCCCACAGTTGATGCGACTATTTAGCATTAATCCTGATCAGTTTAGTCTGTTAGTTTCAGCCTACACTTTTACTGCGGGTTTATCAGGAATCATGGCCTCTTTTTACATGGATTATTTTGACCGTAAAAAAAGTTTACTTTTTTTATTCCTTGGTTTCACCGTATCGACAGCTTTTTGTGGTTTAGCACGCAGTTATGAAACACTTTTAGTCGCACGTGCTCTCACTGGTTTTTTTGGTGGAGTTGCTAATTCAATTATTTTATCAATCATCAGTGATATGATCGATTATAAACGGCGCGGTACAGCCATGGGTTATTTAGCCACTTCATTTTCTGTGGCCTCAATATTTGGAGTTCCCTTTTCGCTATATATTGCTCATCAATTTGAATGGTACACGCCGTTTTTATTTTTAGCTGGTTTGTGTGTTTTTATTATTATCGCGGCTGTAAAGTATATTCCGCAGATCAACGCTCATCTTGTCGAAAAAAAGACTGTTCAATTTTGGGTTCCGGTTTGGCAAATTATTAAAAACCCACAGCAAAGATTAGCTTTAGCATTCATGTTTTTTGTGATGAGTGCCCATTTTGCTGTAATTCCTTTTGTCTCTCCTGCTTTTGTGGCCAATGCAGGTCTTCCTGAAAGTCAGTTGATGTTTGTGTATTTCATCGGCGGGATCTGTTCGATTATTACTGCCCCTTTTGTTGGAAAAATTTCTGATAAACATGGCAAAGCTAAAGTTTTCTTTTATGCCGTGCTGTTCTCTATAGGTCCAATTTACTTAGTCACTCATTTAGAAAAGATGGGGCTTTTTTCTATATTGCTTATTTCTGGTTTATTTTTTGTCTCGGCCGGGTCTCGAATGATTCCTGCACAAGCACTGATTTCATCCGCTGCTTTACCTCATCAGCGTGGATCCTTCATGAGTCTTGTGAGCTCTGTACAATCTATATCAATGGCTTTCGGGGCTTATATTGCAGGCCAAATTGTAACACGCGACCAAACCACAGGACGGTTACAACACTATTCAACTGTTGGATTTTTAGCTATAGGCATAGGGCTTTTTACATTATTCATTTTACAAAAAATTAAATACCTTGATCATGCAGATCAAAAAACAAATGCGCAAAATTTAGTGCAAACAGGAAATACCTAATATGGATTCAACAACTTTAACTTACTTTTTAATTGCTTTAACAACCGGAATTATTCTTTTTGGTTTAATCTATAAAGGCATACAGTTGATGATACTTAAAGAAGCCCGCGAAGAGGCCTCGGAAATTCTTAAAGAATCACAAGATCAGTTTCAGCTTGATGAAGATGAGCGCACTGAAATCACGCAAGAGGTAGAACTAGAATCATGGGGTAAAGTTGAAGAAAATCATTTACTAATCGAAGGTAAATGCAGTGATTTAGAATTGCAAATTGCTGAAAGAAAAAAACAACACGAAGACGCTGACAAGGCCCAACGCAGTATCTTGATGAAAAGCGAAACTGAACTGCGTGAATTATCAATCAAACACACGGATCAACAAAAAAAGTTTCAACTTTTTGTTGATGAACTTAAAAGCTTACAAAAAAAATACCAAGATCACCTTTTACAAACGACCAGTCTAAGCGAAACTGACGTAACCCAAGAAATTATCCAAAAATTGGTGAACGAAGCCAATATTGACTATGAAAAATATATTCAGTTTGTTGAATCAGAACATAAGGAATTTGCTGAAGCAAAAGCCAAACGAATTTTAGGTGTTTGTATTGATCGCTTCTCTAAAGAAATGAGCACTGAAAGAAATATTTCTTCGACTTACTTTCCGGACGAACGTATCCGGGGTTATTTTTGTAAAAATTTAGCTGAAAATATTAAATCCATCGAAGCCATCACAGGCTGTGATATTTTGATTGATGAAAATCCAGAACCAGAACGTCTTTTTAACATTCAGGTCATCGGTTATGATCCGGTACGCCGTGAATTAACCCGCAGGCTTTTTGAAAGATTATTTAAAGAAATTGATAAAACGAACAGACCATTGGCAGCTGATTTTATTCAAAAAACCGGTGAAAATTTTAAAACTGAATTATTACGTCAAATTAAAAAAGATGGCGACAATATCTCAAAAGAACTTGGTTTTCAAAATTTGCATCCAGAAATTAAGCAAGTTTTGGGATCGTTACGCTATAGATATTCTTACACTCAAAATCAATTTTTTCACGTGGCCGAAGTCGGCTGGTTTGCATCCCTACTGGCTGCTGAAATCAAAGCTGATATTAAAAAATCTAAACGAGCTGGGTTATTACATGACTTAGGCAAAGCTTTAGATCATCAATTCGATGGAAGCCATGCGGTCATAGGTGCAGATTTCATCGCTGAACGTGGTGAAGATCCAGAAGTGATTCATGCGGTCCGCGCCCATCACTATGATGTGCAACCTGAAAATCCGATGGATTTCTTAGTGATCGCAGCCGATGCAATTTCAGGTGGCAGACCTGGCGCCCGCCGAAGTACCATGGAAACCTACACTCAAAAAGTCACAGGCCTTCAAGAAATTTCAAAAAGATTCGCAGGGGTCACTGATGTTTTTGTATTAAATGGTGGCCGAGAATGCCGCGTGCATGTGAATTCACGACAAGTCGATGATTTACAAGCTATGGGCATTGCTGAAAAAATCGCAAAAACGATTGAAGATGAAATGCAGTACCCAGGACAAATCAAAGTTGTGGTCGTTCGTGAAACAATTGTTTCTGAAACTAAACAAGGTAAAGAAAAACAGGCTTATAGATAGAAATTGAATGATTAAAAAAATAACTTTTACTTTAGTCGTAGGATTATTTATGTCAACATCGTGTTCACATCTTGATTACCTTGAAAAAATTGATTCTCCTGAAGTTCAAAAATTTATTAATCATGAAAATCAGTTGACTGAAAATAGGCTTAAAAATGACCCTCAGTTTTCAGTAGTCCAAAAAGAAATCTTAAATATCATCTCATCCCCTGATAAATTGCCAGACCTGAATTTTATGATGGATCATATTTATAACTTTTGGCAGGACGAAAAACATATTCGTGGAATACTAAGACGAACTACGGTTGAAAAATACAATAAGAACAAACCTGACTGGGAAACTGTCATCGATATTGATCAAATCGCTAAAGATGAAAATAAAAACTGGGTCTGGAAAGGATCTGTATGCTTACAAGATGATGTCAATCACTGTCTTGTTTTCTTATCTGATGGCGGCAAAGATGCGACAGTTGCTAGAGAGTATAACTTAATCAACAAACAATTTAAAAAAGACGGCTTTAATTTTCCTGAAGGAAAACACGAATTCTCTTGGTATGACCAGAATACATTAATATGGAGTGATGGTAATAATGAGTTAACTGCATCTGGCTATCCTAGTTTACTTAAAGTTATTAAAAGAACACAAAAGCTTGATGAAGCAAAAGTTATTGATCAGATTGAAAAAGATTTAATGAGTATTAGTTCTTTTGATCTTTATGATTATCATTTAAAATCAAATGAAATTAAAAGATATAGTTTCTGTTTTATTGTTAATTCATTTTATTCGTACAAATATTATTATTTTAATGACCTTCAATCTTACAACTCAAAAATTAGACTCCCTATTCCAAAGGACGCAGAGCTCAGTCATATCACACAGGATCAAGTTGTTTTTACCGTTAAAAAAGAGTTCATTAGTAACAATAAAACTTATCCACCCGGAAGCGTTTTATCTTTTAATTTAGATGAGCTTGGTCAAAAACAAATTAATTTTAAAACTGTTTTTACCCCGACTGACACTCAATTTTTTATAGGCTTGTACAAATCAAAAAACCAACTTTGGCTGTCTACATTAAATAATATTCGTAAACGAATGAATCCTATTCAATTCAAAAACAACCAATGGGTTATTGAGTCTTTTGATCCAATCAATAGTTTGGGACAAAAATTAATTGATGGAAACATGATGATCGATGCGATCAGTTCATACACAAATGATATCTATTTTAATTATTCTGATTTTCTAACACCTAATCAACAACTGCACTATTCAACTCAATCAAAAAATAATAATCTTCAATTAGTTAAATCAACAAAAAGTTCTTTTGAATCTCAAAAATTCGTATCTCATCAATATTTTGCAATCAGTAAAGATGGTACAAAAATTCCTTACTATATAGTTCACAAGAAAGATCTCGTTTTAGATGGCAAAAATCCAACTTTGTTGTACGGTTATGGTGGTTTTGAATATGCACTGACGCCAAATTATTTGTTAGTGCCTGGAAAAGTCTGGTTATCACGCGGTGGTGTTCAAGTTTATGCTAATATCAGAGGTGGCGGAGAATTCGGACCTAAGTGGCATCAAGCTGCTCTTCGTGAAAATAGACAAAAAGCTTACGATGATTTTATTGCTGTTGCTGAAGATCTTATTCAAAGAAAAATCACTAGCCCTAAACATCTTGGAATTCAAGGTCAATCAAATGGCGGGTTATTGACTAGTGTGATGCTCACGCAAAGACCTGATTTATTTAACGCTGTCATCAGTGAAGTCCCCTTAGCAAATATGCTCACTTATCATCGCCTATTATCCGGAGCTAGCTGGATGGCTGAATATGGAAATCCAGATATACTGACCGATAGAGAATATATTTTAAAGTATTCTCCCCTTCAAAATTTGAAAGCTGGTCAAAATTATCCTGAGCCCTACATTATGACCAGCACCAAAGATGACCGCGTCCATCCTGCTCATGCCAGACAAATGGTAGCCAGGCTCAGAGAACTTGGTTACCCCGTAATTTATTTTGAGAATAAAGATGGCGGGCATGCTGGTTCTGCCAATCTGGTTGATCGAGCTTCAGTAGTTGCTTTACCTTATATTTATTTGTTGCAAAAATTAATGCCGAAACTTGATAACTAACTATCTACAATTAAAAATTTCTTGGGTTTTCTTCAACCCTAGTTTTTTAAGCACACTTTTATAAATTTCATCAACTTTAAGTCCTATCGCTGTGGACTGTTCATACTTTTCAGCGTTAGCCATTACGCTAGCGAAAAGCACTGCTACTAGTTCACCTTTGGCATCTATAATGGGTCCACCGCTGTTACCACCTAATGTATCTAGATCGCTTAACATAAAGCGTTTCTGATCATACATTGATGATTCTAAATTCCATTCTTTAGTTGTAGTAAAAATGGTTTTTAAATAAGGATCTTGTTTTATACTTTGTCTGCGCAATCCAGTGCTAATGTATTGATGAATTCCATCTGAATCAAAACCATCTTGTCTGTTTGATTTTTTAGGATAGCCAACCAGCCATAAATTTTCATTTTGAATTTTTTTAGTCTTACTAATTTTGATGCACGGCTGATCAATGACTTGGTCATATTTTAAAATTGCATAGTCTTCCGAAATTTTAACAATTTTATTAAAGATTGCTTTAGGAATTTTTGCTAATTCTTTTTCCTCGAACGCCCCTTTACCGGTGCCCAAAGTCACAATGCGGGGCTCAGTGAAGTATTTGTTGTTGTCAAAAGCTGTGTAATTGCGACAAATTTGATTTTTAGGATAATTGCTTTTCACTTCCCATAAATTAAAGACACCTGTGTTTTCTGTTTTTTTATAGTAGTCTTCGCTGTAATATTCTGATCCGTTATCAAAACAAGATCTTAAACAGTGTAGATTTGTTAAAACATAGCCATCATTTGAAATAGCAAAAGCGGTGCAATGAT
>JAYUQO010000043.1:0-5580 GCA_043756765.1 Bdellovibrio sp.
TCTAAAAAGCCAGTTTGAATACCATTCGTAGATACAGCTAAAATATCAGCTAAAAAATCTCATTTCAATGCGGAAAAATCAGTATTATCAAGCTTACACTCAAATAGACTAAGTTTTTTTCATGTCTAAAACTTCTATGCCGATAAAGATTGAGTCTTATTAAAAGATGGTCCCGGTATTGCTTTATAAATAATAGAGATCATTTTTTTGGGGAAGCTTCTTTTATGAAGTTTGAGATCGAATGTAGACTTTTAACTCAGTTAAAATGTTTATATTATAGTCGTCTTGAAATAAGACAATTTTTTGCGGGGGCAATCTATGAGATCAAAAACAAGTAAGTTCGTTGTGCTCAATTTCATTTTATTAACGATCTTGCTGCCGTTTCAAAACTGTTCTAATAAAATTAATTCTGAATTAGTTTCACAAAGTTTAAATTCAAGTTTATCAACAATCGAAGCTGAACCAGAAATTGCATTTATTGAAAAAACCAGTTTGTATAACACGCGTAATATAGTTTCAACTTTTGAAGTCACTGGTGCTGACGCTTTAACAATTAAAAGCATTAAATGCCAACTCGGCAATCAAGCCGCTCAAGACTGTTCAAGTCAATCAGTACAATCAAATAACTTAACTGACGGGGATTATGTTTTAAAAGTCAGCGTTGAAATGGTGTCTGGAAAAATATCTGAACTTTCAAGAAATTTCAGAATCGATGCGACTATTCCTACATTAAGTATTTCACAAACTCCGGCAAGTGTTACCAATGCCCAAGTAGCTTCATTTACATTTTTATCTGCAGATAATTTATCAGGCATAATGTCTACAGAATGCTCTGTGGATAATGCAGCTTATGCTCTTTGCATAAGCCCGAAAGCTTTAAACGGTGTGACTGCTGGCGCACATAATATTAAAATTAGAACAACAGATCGCGCAGGCAATGTGAGTTCTGTGTACTCATATAACTGGGCTGTTGATTTAAGTATGCCGACAGTGACATTGCAATCTACGCCAGGCAGCGTGGTATCGGTCACCAGTGCGTCTTTTAGTTTTTCTGGAATCGGAATTACAAGCTATGAATGTTCCATCGATAACGCAGCCTATGTAGTTTGCGTGAGTCCAAAAAGTTACACGGGATTATCATCAGCTGCGCACAATTTTAAAGTTCGTGGGCAGAACGCACAAAATATTCAATCATCAGCAGTCAGTTATAATTGGACTATTGACACTGTTGTTCCGACGAAACCTATTTTAACATCGAGCTTTCAAGCAGTAGGTAATACAAAATCTGGAAATTTTATTTTCTCAAGCACTGATGCGGGGTCAGGAATTAAAGAACATCAATGTTCATTGAATGGCGTAGCCTTTGCTGTTTGTTCAAGCCCAAGCCTAGTAACAGCAGCAGAAGGAAGTAATAATTTTAAAGTAAGGGCAATAGATTTAGCAGGGAATGCGTCAGTTGAATCGGTGATAACAATGAATGTGGATACAGTGAAGCCTGTTATTAGTTTTACACAAAGCCCAAGCACAACGACACAAACAACTGCGACATTTGCATTTAACATCAGTGATCCGGGATCAGGGCTATTATCAACACAATGTTCGCTTGATGGTACTGCTTTTGTAAATTGCGCGAGCCCAGCGAATTTAAGTGGTTTATCTACTGCCGCACATAAGTATTCAGTGCAAGTGAAAGACAATGCCGGAAATATCACAACTATTGAACACAGTTGGATTGTGAATGCAGTGGTGCAGCCTCCTCCGCCACCAGCATCAGGAAAAGTAAATGTATTTATGGCGATTGGAAAAGTAGGGCGAACAGTGATGTCTTGTGATGACGGTGTAACATGGATCAATGATCGTTCTGATAATGACAACATAAGATGTTGGATTACTGGTGATCCTAATTATGTTGAATGTGATCATGATGCAGGTTCTGCTATGGGAATTGATTCGGGGTCTGATGGATGGGTTTACGCCCAATATGGCTGGGGTTATAATGGAACGGTTCGAAAATCGCGTGATGGTAAAAACTGGCAAATAGTGCGATCAAACGGATGGGGCGGTGGTCTTGCGGTGACTAACAATGTTGTATTTAGTTATTGGGAATACAACGGAGCCACATCAAAAGATCAAGGAGCAACTTGGCAGCCAACAACTGCAATAAATCCATATGGAACAACAGATCACGGTATGGTTCATCGTGTGGGTCAAAAAATGATTGTTAAGGGCCGCCTTGATGGAGAACTTTTTGTTAGCTCAGATTCAGGCACAACATGGAAAAAATCTTTAGCTTTTAAGGCTACATGGGGTGGAAGTTTTGCTGAAGGTAACGGTGTTTTAGTGGCGCATAACGATGGTGTTTCTGCCAGATCAACAGATGGTGGCATGACATGGACAAGTCAAGTGGTGGCTTCTAATTTACGTTGGTCATCAGGTGTACTTTTTAATGGAAGCCATTTTGTGAATTGGTCAAACGGCATGATGTGGAAAAGTACAGATGGTGTTTCATGGTCATCAACAGCATTTAAAATTGATAAATTTAGTGCTGCTGGTTGGGATGGAAGTATCGCATACAATCCAAAAACAGGAACCTATACATCTGTCACAGGTGGCTGGACGCAGTGGTATGCAAAACAGTTCGCTATACGTAGTACTGACGGGATCAATTGGGTTACTTTAGACACAAATCATTTTAAAGGTGGTCATCCAGTTGGTAAAATTACTGTTGTTGAATTAGACGCAGCAGCTTGTGGTCAATAATAAAACCACAATGCTATTTCAAAGCTGACTCAAGTAATCCAACGCAGATTTTTGTTCGTCGACAGACAACTGTTTGCAGGGCTTAAGTTGTTCTTCAACTTTTGAGCCCCTTAAAAAAGCAAGGCTTGATGAAATTTGATTGTTTACTAAAAAATCAGCCAGTTGATTCATTAAATGGTTTTGTTTATCTTTTTCTAAAACAAAAATACAGTGATGAAGTTTTACAGGAATATTTTTTAAATTCAAAGCGTAGTGATACAACTCATGGCCGACAGAATAATACCCAAGCCCTGCAACATCGGTCGGAATTCCCAAGTTGTCGTATTTATAGTACGGAAAAAAACTAGCAAACGGGTTTACTTGAATTAAGTTTGTGTCATAGTACTGAAATCCTGCAAACCAGTTAGGAAAAGGATTACCTTCTTCAACAGGTGGTTTACCGTTAGAAATCGCATTCCAATCAGCCCAAATCTCAGGATGATTGCCGATCCAAGATCTTTGCTTTTTTAACCATTCAGGATCTTCTTTCGAGAAAACAAAAGGAGAAAAATAAATAACCGGTGCAGTGACAGATTCAGCTAATTGAAGTTGTTTTTTAATGAAGGTCCAAGTACGAAATATTTTATCTTCAAGGTTAGGATAATTATAGCCTTCCATGTAACCTTTAATCACAATTGGATTTACAGAGCTAGCTGGCTCTTCATCAGGTAGGTTAATGTTTTTTAAGACGAATATATTTCTTTTAGTTTCACTCATGTCATCCCAAAGAGCAGCTTCAACTAAATAGCCATCATGACCACTGGTTTCAAAATTTTTGTAGTGAAAGTTTTTTAAATGCTTAAGTTGGTTTGCTTCTGAATTAAAAGTTTCTTTAGGCACATAAGCATCAAGTTCGCCTGAATATAAATAAAATTGGATATTTTTGTAGGTCGTAAGATTTTGTTCAATTGTTTTTAAGCTGATCGGATCTTTTATTTTAAATTTTTCAATCAACAAGCTGTCATCATCAGTTGTTTGTAAATACTGAATAGATTGCGTTAGGCGACATTCGTTTAATAGCCATGAGTCAGGATTTTCTCCATCAGCTTTAAGTTGCTTGATCGCTTCAGAACATTGATCGCTATCATCATCAGAATTTAATTCTAATTTCGCAATCAAAGCCAAAGGAACAGGGTTGTAACTAAAAGCATTAAAAATAAAGTTTTGAACAAAGTTTTTAAGTCGATTTTGGATAATCACACCATCAGAATTAAGTAGTGATTTAAGGCTTCCGTGTAAATCAGCCCATGAACTTGGAAATCCAAGCAGCAAAACTGTCGCATCAATCACTGCAGGCCCGCAAATTTTAATGATAGCATTGTCAAAACATTGGGTATCAGGAATTTGTTTTTTAAGATTGATGATTAAATCGCGGTCTTTGGGTGCTTTGGCGAAATAGTTTTCAGTAATTCTTTTCTGTGAAAGCAAACGATACTTGTAAAACAGTCGCCAGTCGGCCATCAATGAATTACCATGGGCATAGATAACAGCAATGCCTTCAGGCGCGATTTCTAAATAACGATGAGCAATGAATCCGCCGTAACTTTGGCCAAACACTTTCCATTTTTTTTGTTGTCCCAACAAATGTGATCTTAAAGCTTCGGCGTCTTTGACAATTGAACGACTTCCATAATTTTGCATACGTGATAGAAAATCTTTATCTTGGGTATCAGGGTAGGGCGATGAACAACCTGTACCACGTTGGTCAATGTAGATGATCGGAACGAGCGATGATTTTGCATTGGTTTGAAATTGCCCGAAGGGAATATGACTGCTTTGTGATGGTCCACCATTGAAAAAAACAACAGGAGTTTCGCTTTTATGATTGATATGAGTCTGACCGTAGTAAAAGACACTGATTTTTTGGCCATGGGGTTGATCCCAATTTTCAGGGACCTCAATTGACCCTCGGATAAAAAAAGCAGGGATTTCATTTTTAAAATCAGTACAGTCTTGGGTTTCAATGGCTTGCGCTGATAAGCAAACAGCGAAGCTTATAAGGCATGCAAAAGAAATCAGAATTTTATTTAGCTGGTTACTAATTTTTATATTAATTTTTGACATCAAATGAACCCCTCAACAGATGTTTTGTAGTTTGTATAGGTTTGAATAACTTTTGAGTCAATCGACTGGTTTTTTAGACCATTCTTATTCAATATAATAGAATAGGTATATACACTTAATAACATTTACAGGGGTCATATTGGCTATTGCTTAAAAGGGCCGTTTTTGTGACACTGAATTCCGTGAAAACATTAACTTTAGTCTGCATCAAGAGTTCTTCAATTTGTATGATCATTTGCTCTATTGGAGTGGTTTTATTCACAGCTAATCTGCATGCGAAAAAACCTATAATATCACCTAAAGCATCGTCTAAAACATTGACCTCAGTGACTTTCATCAAATCTGATGAGGGTTTTCATTTACAGGGTGATAGTTGCCAGACACTTTACAAAGAAATTTTTCAGTTTGAAAAGCTTTACGTAAAATACGATAAGCCAAATACATATATTAAGCCTTTATGTATTGAATCTATTCGTACAATTAATATTGCAGGGTTGATACCACAAAGAATGTTGCAATTGTTAAAACAGAAACCCCAATATTTTGGACCAAACTGTTGGAATTCAGTTTTATTTGTGAATAAAGCCACGGATCACTTGCGCTTTGTGCAGCCTGATGAATTTCAAAGAACACTACCTTTCTTAGGATGTTATAAAAAAGATATCAAAGAGTTAGAAACTGGAGATATCGTTCGGTTGAATGATAAACACAGCGAAG
>JAYUQO010000044.1:0-2156 GCA_043756765.1 Bdellovibrio sp.
TCAAACGCATCAATACGTTTAAAATTATCTTTAGGCAAAAATTCTTTTAAAAGTAAATCGACTTCGTATTTAAGAATTCTTCTGACTTGTGCTAAATAAGCCCACTGATCAGGTATGACATTAAAGCTTTCGTCTATAAAGCAACTGTTACCACTATCACGCGGAGTTTTTTGCAGAGGTAGTGCAATTAAATTACCAAAGCCGCCTCTGGGTAAGAAGTCTTGAGTTGGAAAAAACCGATCATATGATTCAAGGCTTAGGCGAATATTACGCTCTGAACACTTTGCAATAATTAAAGTGCCAAGTGATCTTGCAAGTCGTGCAGGAATTTTTTCAGCGAAAAATATCCATGCATGACCGCCTTTGCCAGAGCGTGATCTTTCCATAGCTGCTTCAATGCCAAATGATTTAGCGGTATCACAAAAAGCCAAAAGGTCAGCTTGCCAAGAGGATTCATCAAAATCACAAGCTAAAAATGTACAGGTATCATCTTCACGGATGGCATAGGTTCCAATTGTAGCTGTTCCACGAAGATGTGAAGCTACTGCTGATGAGTTTAAAGCAGAAAACTTTTGATGATTGCAATCAGCGCATTTAATTTTAGGCTTATCACAAATGGGTTTGACCCATTCATTTTCACAAACGGGTGAATAGCCTTGTTTTCCAGTTTTAGTATTTTCCCAGCGCTTTGGATAAATATTTTCTCGGCTTCGAAATAAAGTTAAAAATAAATCAGTTTTTTCTTCATTTGATTCTGGGGTTTTCAGTAAAGTCGGGCGACCTAATAAAACAATAGGTTTTTGTGAGTCTCTTTGGCTACGAAGATTTTTTAAATCATTTAATAAGGCTGACCGTTCTTGATCTAAAGCGCTGAGCCTATTTTCGATGGATCGGATTTCATCATCTGTCGCCATGACTATACTTATCCTGCGCACTGACTCCAGTCAATAAAGTTGGGTACAGGTTAAAATTAGCGTGGGGCTGTACTATTCAGGGACGAATTATGAGTTTCGCATGAGAAACTGTAGTTAAAAACTAATGATTCGGGAAATGATAGTTTTTAAATTCTTTATAAAGACGATCAGGAACAACAACGTCTTTCATATTTGGATCACTGAGTGCTGCGTAACCGATGTCAAAATCAAGCGTAACTATAAAAAGTAGCTTTGAAGATTTTAGTGCATTTAAAATCATTGAATCACTAAATGCTGTTCCAGCTTTTTCACAAATATTAATGGCGTTATCCCAACTGATTGAAGTATCAAATAAGTTGGCTTGTGTTGGTTCATTTGGACTGATGTATTCAACGTCGCGATCAATTAAGTCTTGATCAGCTAACGCTATTTGGTTTTTTAAATATAAATCACAAACGTCTAGCCAACTTTTTTGTCCTGAATGAGGTCCTGCTGAAAACTCTTTTTTTATTTTTTTAAGTTGGGATTCATTAAACACCTGGTCTTTTTCAGCATCAGCCAGAACACATGTCATTAGGCTGCCTTTAAGTGTTTGAATTCTAGCTTTTGCACGATGAGATATTTTTACACGCGTAGCCGCATCAGTTATATCAAACAAATTTTCTGTTAATATTAATCGTCTTTGAAATTCTAGAAATTCAGATCGGGTATTTACAGTTGCAAATAATCTGTAGTTTCTTTTCTGTAAAAGTGCCCACAAGTTCACAACTTCCGAATGCGAATCGCGCATTTCATAACTGGCAGAAATTAAAATATTTGTATCAAGGAAGGCACCCTTGTGAGCATCCTGTTTTTCAACAGAATTTAAATACAATTCAATTTCTGAAAAGGGTATGACTTGTCCCAATTAAACCTCTGGTTGCTGCGCAATTTTGCGATTTGAATCTTCTTTTTGTTGTTCTCTTTCGATTTCTTCAAATATTTTATTTAGACGATTAACTTCTTCGTCAGTTAACTTTCTTTTTCGGCGTGCTTTTAAGTCGCTTGCTAAGGTACGGATGCTTTTAGGTGTTTTAGTTTTCATTTTGAGTCCTCCATTAAGCATCAATATATCACGACTTTATAGGTCGTAACGGCTTGAAAGTACAGGCTTTTTCGGCGTATGTATTTTTCTCAAACAAGATATAACGGCTACCGCCATCTATGGTCTATCTAAATAAAAAACATAATCAAAAACAGTCG
>JAYUQO010000045.1:0-45364 GCA_043756765.1 Bdellovibrio sp.
TAACATCGATTTCTAATTTTTGAATCGCTTGCGGAGTCGCTTCGCTCGTTACTTCTTGAGCAAAAGTAATACTTTGAACAAAAACTAAAAACACCAAAATTATTTTTTTCATAAAAGTCTTTCTTACGTGGGCTTACTATGAATAAGCTGTTCGACAACTGAAGGATCTAACAATGTTGATATATCACCCAAGTTATCCGTTTGGTTTTCTGCAATCTTACGAAGTATTCTTCGCATGATTTTTCCAGATCTAGTTTTAGGTAATTGTGGCGCCCAATGCAAGATATCTGGCGTTGCAATAGAGCCTATTTGTTTTCTTACAAACTGAATTAGTTCTTGTTTTAGTTCATCTGTCGTTGCAATTCCATTTTTGACTGTGACGTAAGCGTATATACCTTGTCCTTTAATATCGTGGGGATAGCCCACTACTGCGGCTTCGGCGATTTTGTTGTGCGCTACCAAAGCCGATTCTATTTCTGCGGTTCCAATTCTGTGACCAGAAACATTGATTACATCGTCAACACGTCCGGTGATCCAAAAATAGCCATTTTCATCTCGCTTGCATCCATCACCTGTAAAATAAAAGCCTTTGTAGGTTGCAAAATATGTTTCTTCAAAGCGTTTATGATCTTTGTACACTGTTCGCATTTGTCCTGGCCATGAATCCGCAATCACTAAAACACCTTCGCAAATTCCGTCTAATATTTTTCCTTCAGGAGATAAAATCAACGGCGTAATTCCTTTGAGTGGTAATGTCGCAGAACCGGGTTCAAGTTTCGTTTCAAATGCGATGGCAGAAATAAGTATTCCGCCTGTTTCTGTTTGCCACCATGTATCGACGACAGGACAGCGATCATCCCCAATATTTTTTGAATACCAAAGCCATGCTTCTGGATTGATTGGTTCACCGACAGAACCTAAAACACGCAATGATTTTCGCGATGTTTTTTTAATAGGTTCAAGACCTTCACGCATCAATGATCTGATCGCAGTGGGAGCTGTATAAAAAATATTAACTTGATGTTTATCAATCACTTCCCAAAACCGTGATGCTGTTGGGTAATTTGGGACACCCTCAAATAAAACTGTTGTCGCTGCATTCGCAAGTGGTCCGTAAACAATATAACTGTGACCAGTGACCCAGCCCACGTCGGCTGTACACCAGTAAATATCGTTAGGCTGATAATTAAAAACTTTTTCATGGGTGTAACTTGCGTAAGCTAAATACCCTGCTGTCGTATGCAGAACTCCTTTGGGTTTTCCTGTAGACCCCGATGTATATAATATAAATAATGGATCTTCTGAATTCATGGCCACAGCATCACACTGATCTGATACCGTTTTTATTTCATCTTCATAGATTAAATCTTTATCCGTTTTTGGTGTTTCATTTTTTGTTCGGTGAATAACAAGAACTTTTTCTATAGTTTTGGTTTTCTTTAAAGCTTCATCGACATTTTTTTTCAAAGGTATTGTTTTACCAGCACGAAGACCTTCATTCGCTGTAATCACAAATTTTGAATCACAATCATTTATTCTGTCAGATAAAGAATCTGGAGAAAAACCACCAAACACCACCGAATGAACAGCCCCGATGCGCGCACAAGCTAACATGGCATAAGTGGCTTCAGGAATCATCGGCATGTAGATGGTCACAAAGTCACCTTTTTTGATTCCGTATTTTTTAAGGACATTGGCCATTCGACAAACATGTTGATGAAGTTCTTTATAGGTAATTTTTTTGGCTTGTTCTTGTGGGCTATCGGGTTCCCAAATTATTGCTGTTTTATCAGCAAACTTTTCAAGGTGTCTGTCGATACAGTTTTCAGAGACGTTTAATTCACCGTCTAAATACCATTTAATACTGACAGGCGTTTGAAACGAAACCTCTTTAAGAGTTTTCCACGGTTTTCTCCACAGCAAGCGTTGTGAAATTTCAGTCCAATGTTGATTTGCATCCAGGACAATATCTCGGGCTGTATTTTGATTGTTTTTCATAGGGCTATAATTATGTGTCGATTAAAGGTGACTGTCTAGAGACTAGAATTAATGCAACACTGGGCCTAAGGGTGCTGAGGATATAAATCATCTTAGAATCCGATTTTCGAATCTCTTTACTGCTTAAGCCCGCTTAATTCATTCTTACCATCGTCTTTGGTTTGCATCTTCGATATCCCATAGGGGTATGGGTCACATGAAAAAACTAAATGCAAAAAAAAATATTCAAAAAACTTCAAAACACAGGCAAACACCAGGTCTAAAAAGTATTCAAACACTGTTTCAACTGGCATCCAGTCCGCGATCTCTAGAACATGGTGGGGAGCATCGAAAAAAACGCCACGGCAGGGGCAGGCGCCCAATATCATGTAAAGAATCTCTGCATGTTGTCTTTAAAATAAATAGAATTGTTTTAAAAACACAAAGTTTGAGAACGCATCAAAATTTTAAGCTTTCACATGAGATCATTCAAAAATATGCGGATAGGTTTTTCATAAAAATAGAGCAAATATCTATTCAAGGAGACCACATCCATTGCTTAGTTAGAACATACAGGCGAAGTTTCTTTCATCATTTTTTTCGCGTGGCTTCAGGCCAAATTGCACAGCAATTCGAAAAAACAGATAAACTACGTAGTATTGTTGATGAGCGTTTTAAAAACAAACCTCGAAGCGTGACCGATACCCCAAAATATGGGAAAGAGACCCTGAAAAGAAAACTGAAGTTATGGCTATATCGGCCGTTTAGCAGAGTTGTTCGTGGATATAAGGCTTACAAAATTGTTCGAAATTATATTCAGCTAAATGAAAAAGAAGCCCTGGGCATAATACCTTACAAAAAGAACCGTCTACGAGGACTATCGTTGGCCGAATGGCAAATACTATGGAGCTAACACAAGATCGACCCTGTCTTGATCGGCCACTTCTGGGCGCTGTTAAAAACTTCGACAGGTCAATATCCCCTATCACTCTGTATATTCATTCTAACTAGGCCTTTTTTTGGTTCGGGATTTGTAACTACTTCATATATATATAGAGGAGCCCCTTATGAAAAATTTAATATCTATTTTAGGTTTAGTTCTAGCAGCTGGTTTTTTATCAAGCTGTAATAAAGGGAACAACGACAGCTCAGTTGGTGGCGGTGCCTGCGCTTACGGATCTACGTACGTCAATGGCGGTTGTTATAACAACGGCGGTTATGTTGGAGTTGCTAACTATCAATATAATTCTACAGGTTTTTACGCTGATAATTATTCTGGAACATCTTCATTAAGAGTTGTTAATGGTTCAAAAATGCGTGAATTCTTTAAATTAGCTATGGGTGTTTGTGATCGTGCAGCAGCTAACTACGGACAAGCTTCATGTGATTCTTATATCGGTGGATCAATGGATATGATTATTCAGCTTCCACCAACTGGTGCAAACAGTTTATTAGTTACGATTATTGCTAAGCCAAAATATAACCAATATTATAATTACTCAGCACAATTACCATCTGGTTACGGATTACTAGGATTAGCATTAGGTATGACGACTGGTGTTTATATTCCAGATCCAAAACAGTATTTCGGAGCTGTTAGAAATCCACTTCGTTTAGAAATGGCTGTATCAGCAATCAACAACAGCACAGGTTTTTCTGCTAACGGTTACGGTGATTACAACACAGGTTACAACCGTACAAAATTAACGATTGAAGTCCCGCAAGGTAAAGTTGAAAGCTCAACATTGAATTTTATATTTAAAGTTCAAGATGTACCCGCTGCACAAGGAACATTCACTCGTTGCAGAACTTTAAATTGCGGTATATAAACAAATTAATGACTGACCAAAAGTTACAAGTTAAATGCCCGCAATGCGGGCTTTTAATATTTTATTCAATAGATAATCCCCACCGACCATTCTGTTCAGAGCGATGTAAAATCATCGACTTAGGCGCTTGGGCTTCAGAAAACTACAAAGTCCCTGTTACATCACAAAATTATAACGAAAAGGAACTTGAGCAGCTCTACACTGAGCTTGAAAAAGCTGAAAATGACGCTGACTCAACAACTGTTGCGGATCGAAAACAACAGGAGTAGGCTTTAAAATAAAAATAAATTTAGGCTAAATTTGTTAGGCTAAATTTGGTCTAATATCTAACTGGGGTTAGCTCTCATGTTTGCTTCGAAAATTCGTCGTCTTTTGATCGGTAATCCGCTCCATAACTCTCAACAATCCCATGAGTTGATTCCGAAATGGAAAGCTTTAGCATTACTTTCTGCTGATGCACTTTCATCAATTGCCTATGCCACTGAAGAAATTATTATTCCTTTATCGTTTGCCGGTGTCGCCTTAGCCACGCTGTGGTCGCTGCCTATCGCGCTAGCTATTCTTGGTTTGATGTTCATCGTTACTTTGTCTTATCGCCAAACTATTGTGGCTTACCCCAATGGTGGCGGTGCCTACATTGTTGCAAAAGAAAATCTAGGAACAGGCGCAGGCCTTGTTGCAGGAGCCGCTTTATTAATTGATTACACTTTAACAGTTGCAGTGTCCGTTTCAGCAGGAGTTGAAAATTTAGTTTCAGCATTTCCCGCAATGCAACCCGTGCAGGTTTTCACTGCAGTTTGGATTATTTTATTCTTAATGGTTTTAAGTCTTCGTGGCGTTAAAGATTCAGCGACTATCTTTGCAATCCCTACTTATATATTTATATTTTCGATTTTCACATTGATGGCTGTTGGATTTATCAAAGGACCTGATGATGTCACGATTCAGCCTCATGCTGTGCTACTTAATAACTTGCCTGATTTAGGTTTGATTATGATCTTACGTGCTTTTTCATCAGGTTGTACGGCACTAACCGGAATTGAAGCCATTTCAAATGGCATACCTTTATTTAAGCATCCGCAATCTAAAAATGCGAATAAAACATTAATGCTGATGATTTTTATTTTAGGAAGCATGTTCGCAGGTATTACTTATTTAGTGAATTCCTATGACATCACCAAAGTTGAAGGCGTCACTTTAATTTCAAGCCTCACCCAAGCTGTATTCGGCCATGGTATGGCTTTTTACTTCGTTCAAATATCAATTTTCTTAATTTTATTTATGGCGGCTTCAACAGCTTATGCTGATTTTCCGCGTCTGGCTTCGTTACTAGCCATCGACAAGTATGCGCCAAGACAGCTAGCCAGTGTTGGTGATCGTCTGGTTTTTTCAAACGGTATTATTGGTTTGTCATTAGGGGCCATTGGATTAGTTATATTTTTTAAAGGTCATACGCATTCATTAATTCCACTTTACGCAGTAGGTGTATTCTTATCATTTACGCTATCACAGGCTGGCATGGTGATGCATCACTGGCGACTGCGCGAAAAAAATTGGATCCCTTCAATGATTATGAATGGCACTGGCATGATCGCAACATCTTGTGTTTTGATTGTGATTGGTTCATTTAAATTTTTGCAAGGTGCATGGCTTGTTTTTGTGTTTATTCCGATTATCGTTTATGCATTTCATCGTATTCATGTTCACTATGTAATGTTTGCGCGCGAACTTTCACAATCACATTATGATGTTCCAGTTTGTGATCGGATCACTGATAACGTTGTCGTCATTCCTATATCGGGTTTACATTTAGGCGTGATGAATGCGATTCGTTACGGAAAAAGTGTCAGTACAGATCTTCGTGTGTGTTTTGTTAAGACCGACGACGCATCAGCTCAAAGAATGATGGAAGCCTGGAACGCCAAATTTCCTGATATGCAGCTTTATGTTTTAGATTCGCCATATCGTTCAATATCAGAACCTATTTTAGACTTTATTGATCAAGTTAGAAAAGATCATCCAACAGAGTTTATCACAGTGATATTCCCCGAATTTGTGACAGCAAAATTGTATCATCAGCTTTTACACAATCAAACGGCATGGTTGATTAAGTTGTCGTTAATTTACAAAAAAAATGTCATCGTCACTAGCGTTAAATATCATTTGTCGACTACGTAAAAGGTGACTTAAAAAATTATTTACAGATTACGTATTGACGAAATCAATTTTTTGTTTTGTGATGACAACATCACGGATGATTTGTAACGCAACAGGATGTACAACAACTTATGGCTTAACCGCCAGTCTCAAGAAGGAGATCTCATGAACAAAGCGCAATTAATCGAAAAAATGGCGACTGAAACAAAAATGTCAAAAACACAATGTGAAAACGTTGTAGACTGTTTCATCAGCAACGTTAAAAAAACTGTTAAAAAAGGCGATGACGTTAAACTTGTTGGTTTTGGTACATTTACTAAAGCTAAACGTAAAGCTCGCACTGGTCGCAATCCACAAACTGGAAAAGCAATCAGAATTCCTGCAGCTTGGGCTCCAAAATTCCGCGCTGGCGCAGAATTCAAAGCTTTAGTTAACTAATTTTAGACTTATAAAGTTTTAATAAAAAAAAGCCGAGAGAAATCTCGGCTTTTTTTTAAGGGTGGGTTTTCCGGATGAAAAAAATAGCTGTTTACACAAGCGGTGGCGATGCACCAGGAATGAATGCCGCAATAAGAGCAGTTGTCCGAGTTGCCCACAGTAAAAATATAGAGATCATGGGCATTCAACATGGCTATGTCGGAATGATCGAACAAAAAATAATAAAATTAAACCCCAGAGACATGGCTAATATTGTTCAGCGTGGTGGAACCATGTTGAAAACAGGCAGATCACTTGATTTTCACAAACCTGAAGTTCGCGCTAAAGCGGCCAGTTTTTTAAAAGCTCAACACATTGATGGACTTATTTGCATCGGCGGAGATGGTTCGTTTCGCGGAGCTCAAGCTCTTTACACTGAACATAAAATTCCTGTGATCGGCATAGCAGGAACAATCGATAATGATATTTTTGGCACTGATGACACAATTGGTTTTGATACAGCGATTAACACAGCGGTTTCTGCGATCGATAAAATACGCGATACGGCTGATAGCCATGATCGTATTTTTATTGTTGAAGTCATGGGCCGAAATTCTGGGCACATAGCTTCAGCTGTTGGTATTTCAGGTGGAGCTGAAGATATTTTAACCGCTGAAAATGTTGTCCCTGTAGATAAAATAATTGAAAAATTAAAAAATTCTAGAGCTAAAGGTAAATCCAGCAGTATTTTGATTACTGCTGAAGGACAAAAGCCAGGTAGATCCTATGATTTGGCTGAAGCTATTCGTAAAAAATCAGGTTTAGATGCTAAAGTTTGCATTTTAGGTCATCAGCAGCGCGGTGGAAGCCCCACAGCTCATGATCGTATTTTAGCTTCTAGATTGGGCTGCGAAGCGGTTCTAGCGCTGCTTTCAGGTAAAGCGAACATTATGGTTGGCATGCAAGGTGGCAAAGTGATTGAACTATCACTTGATGTTGTCACACAGAATGAAAAACCTGAAGATTCCGCACTGATTCAACTTGCCAGATTACTTTCTGTTTAGTGAAATGAATTTAGAATTTAACCCGAACGAAAGGTTTATATGAAAAGATTTTTATCTCTGTCATTAACACTATTTTTGGTCACAGTTTTTTCTGTTTCATGCACGAAGAAGAAAAATGATAACGAAATTTTATTAGGCAGCTACAGTTCAAACACTGGAGCGACTGCAACTTTTGGTATATACCAAATGCGCGGTATTGAAATGGCTATCGAAGAAATCAATAAAGCCGGCGGCATCAAAGGTAAAATGATTAAACATATTAATTACGATAATAAATCTGATGATAACGAAACACTTTCAGTTGTTAAACGTTTAATTAATCAAGATGGCGTTGTAGCCCTTATCGGTGAAATTACTTCGGGTCGTTCTAAAATTGGCGCAGGCATTGCACAAGAAAATAAAGTTCCTATGATTACCCCATCTGCAACTAATCCAGATGTGACTAAAGTTGGAAATTTTATTTTCAGAGCTTGTTTCATTGATCCATTCCAAGGCCAAGTGATGGCTAAATTTATGATTAACAATTTAAAAATGAAAAAAGCAGCCATCCTAAGAGACGTTAAAAGCGATTACTCTGTCGGTCTTGCTGATGTTTTCAAAGCTGAAGTGATCAAAAACGGTGGCGAAATTGTTGATGATATTGCTTACCAAGAAGGCGATGTAGATTTTAAATCTCAATTAACATCAATCAAAACTAAAAAACCAGACGCAATTTTTGTTCCAGGTTATTATAACGAAGTGGCCCTTATAGCTAAACAAGCTAAAGAATTAGGAATGGCGCAAGTCATGCTAGGTGGCGATGGTTGGTCGTCTCCGAAACTTTTTGAAATTGCTAAAGAGGCTATCAACGGTCACTACTTTTCAAATCACTATACAACTGAATCAACAGATCCAAAAACAGTTGAGTTCGTTAAAAACTTTAAAACAAAATACAACGAGAGCGCTGATGTAATGGCGGCGCTAGCTTACGATGCCACATACATGATGGCTGAAGCTATGAAGACAGCTCCTGAAATCACGTCTGATAATATCCGTATAGCTCTTTCACAAATCAAAAATTTTCAAGGCGTTACGGGTAACGTAACCATGAATGAAAATCGTGATGCGGTGAAAAGTGCTGTGGTTGTTAAAGTTGATGGCACTAACTATAAATTTATCACAAGTGTAAGCCCACAATAGACCATGCAAGAATTTTTCCAGCACACATTAAATGGCCTAAGCTTTGGTAGTGTTTACGCGCTAATAGCTTTGGGCTACACGATGGTGTACGGAATTCTAACCATGATCAATTTCGCCCATTCTGATATTTACATGATGGGTGCCTTCGGCACTTACTACGTGATGAAATATTTAAATATCAGCGAACCAAGCCCCATCAATTTTGCGATAGGACTGCTCGCTGCGATGATTTTTGCGGGCTTTGTCGGGTATTGTGTTGAAAAGTTTGCGTATAAACCACTTCGCAATTCACCAAAAATGAATGTTTTAATTACTGCAATCGGTGTCAGTATTCTTTTTGAATTCGGTGGCCAAATTATTTTCGGGGCTGATCCAAAATCATTTCCTACACTTTTAAACGATATCGAAATTTTCAGAATCAATGATATTAGTATTCGTCTGATTGATTTGATTATCTATGCTGTGACATTTTCATCTTTAATTGGCTTAAGCTATTTAATCAATAAAACACAAACAGGTCGCGCCATGCGAGCCGTCAGTTCAAGACCCGACATGGCTCCGCTAATGGGCATTAACACCAATAAAATTATTTCTGCGACATTCATAACAGGTTCTGTATTAGCAGGAATCGCAGCGGTTCTTGTCGCTATGAAATATCCTAAGATTGATCCCATGATGGGTGTAAAAATCGGAACTAGTTCATTTGTAGCGGCCGTGTTTGGCGGTATCGGAAGTCTTCCTGGTGCTGTTGTTGGTGGATATTTATTAGGTCTTGGTGAATATTATTTAATTGGTTACGGAGCTTCGACTTATAAAGAAGCATTATCGTTTACTTTATTGATTTTAATTTTACTAGCAAAACCGACTGGGCTTTTTGGTCTAAAAACAAAAGAGAAAATCTAACCTATGGGCAAAAAATTAATTTTATTTTTTATTTCATTTGTTGTTGTTGGTTTAATCTGTCAGTTTTTTTTAAATTCATATATTCAATCTTTAGTGATTTCTTTTTTAGTGAACGCCATCATGGCATTAAGTCTTAATTTTATTACCGGCGTAGCCAATCAGTTCTCATTAGGGCATGCGGGCTTTATGGCCTTAGGCGCTTACACATCTGCTGTGATTACAAAAGAATTTTTAGGTCATCAATGGTTTATGATTCCGATCAGCGCTTTATTGGGCGGGTTTGTCGCTAGCTTTGCGGGTTATCTGGTTTCGCTGCCATCGTTTAAATTGCGTGGTGATTATTTAGCGATTGTTACATTTGGTTTTGCAGAAATCGTTCGCGTGGTTATTTTAAATTGGAATTACGTGGGCGGCCCCCGCGGTTATAGCAGTATCACTGCTTGGCCAAATTTTAGTGTTTCGTTTGCAGTGACTGGCTTATTTTTGTTTATTACGTTTTTAGTTCTTTATAATTTAAAAATTTCTTGGTTCGGCAGAAATCTTTGGGCCATCAATGAAAATGAAATCGCTGCCGAAGTCATGGGAACACCGATAGCAAAAAATAAACGATCAGCATTTATGATTTCTAGTTTTTTTGCGGGCGTTGGCGGGGCTTTATACGCTCATCATGTCAGTTACATAAGCCCTGCTACGTTCGGGTTTTTGATGTCAGTGCAAATACTTATTTTTGCAGTTTTTGGTGGTTTAGGATCGATGTCAGGATCAGTTTTATCAGCGATGATTTTAACGGCATTGCCTGAAGTTTTGCGCAGTCTTCCCACTGGTGGAATCGATCTACGAATGATTATTTTTCCTATTTTGTTAATTCTTGTGATGATTTTACGACCGCAGGGTTTAATGGGACGAAAAGAGATTTTTGAAAAATGATGACTGAATCAAATCACGTTTTAAATATTAAAAATTTAAATCTTAGTTTTGGTGGAATCAAAGCTGTTGATCAGGTTGAATTTCATATTTTAAAAAATGAATTGTTAGGACTTATAGGGCCCAATGGTGCTGGTAAGACGACAGTTTTCAATATGATTTCTGGATTTTACCAAGCCGACTCAGGATCAATACAATTCTATGGCAACGAACTATCAAATCTATCGCCTGATCGAATTAATAAAGCTGGTATAGCTAGAACTTTTCAAAATATTCGTCTATTTGGTCAACTGACTGTTCTTGATAATGTGTTGTTAGCTTTACAGCAAACAGTCAGTTTAGGCTGGTTTGAAAGTTTATTTAGAACAAAATCTTACTTAGAAAAAGAACGTTTATTAAAGAACGAGTGCTTAGGCCTTTTAAAAATCTTTAACCTCGATCAATATCAAAACGAAGAAGCTAACAATTTACCTTATGGTTTACAGAGAAAACTAGAAATTGTTCGTGCGTTAGCCACCAAGCCAAAACTTTTAATTTTAGATGAACCAGCTGCAGGTATGAATCATCAAGAAACTGAAGATTTGAAGAAATTAATTCATTTTGTGAAAGATAAATTCAACTTAACGGTGTTATTGATCGAACATGATATGAAATTGGTGATGTCAATCTGTGATCGCCTTGTCGTTCTAAACCGTGGACTTAAAATAGCTGAAGGTCACCCAGCTGACGTGAAAAAAAATCCAGCAGTTATCGAAGCTTACCTTGGGAAAAGATCATAATGTCACAAGATAACAATAAGATTATCATTTCAGATTTATGTGTCAGCTACGGAAATATCAAAGCCGTTAAAAATATTTCGTTTGAATTTGCGAAAAACAAAATCACAACTTTAATTGGTAGTAATGGCGCTGGAAAAACATCAACTTTAAAAGCCATCGCAGGTTTAGTACCAGCGTCTGGCACGATTAAAAAATTACAAAATTCTCAGGAAGTAAACATTCACATGCTGACCGCTGCTGATCGACTACGTTCTAAAATGGCTTTATGCCCTGAAGGCCGTGGAATATTTCCTAATTTAACTGTGTTAGATAATTTAATGATCGGGGCTTACTTAAACCCTGATACGCAAAAAATTAAGGATTTGATTCAGCATCAATTTGTTTTATTCCCCAAGCTAGATGAAAGAAAAAATCAAATGGCTGGAACACTTTCTGGCGGTGAACAACAAATGCTAGCCATTGCTCGTGCTTTAATGAGCGAGCCAGAATATTTATTACTTGATGAACCTTCATTAGGTTTAGCTCCGGTAATCATTGAACAGATCTTTGATAAATTTGTGACCTTAAAAAACGAAGGTTTAGGTCTGTTGATCATTGAACAAAATGCTAGCTTAGCTTTGGAAGTTTCAGATTTCGCCTATGTGTTAGAGACTGGAAATGTCACATTAAGTGGCAAAGGCAGCGATCTTTTGAAAGATAAAAGAGTTCAAGAAGCGTATTTATCGTAATAGATTCTTTGTCATAATAAATTTTGACAGATCCAAGAATTGTTTCTAAATCTACTGCAATATTAGGAGTCATTTATGAAATCAGTACTTATTTTAGCTATATTATTTTTTGCTCAATTTTCGTTTGCCGGCCAGTTAACTGCTGAAGAAAAAACCTTAGACTTCCAACAATTGATCGGCCGAATTAAAGCCTCTTACGGGCCTTTAGATTACAAAAAATCAGTTTATGGTATTGATATCGATGAATTACAAATTGCCTATTTACCAAAAATTCAAAATTCTAAAACAAATGAAGAATTTTATTATTTAATTGGTCAGTTTGTCGCTGAATTTAAAGATTCTCATTTCGCAGCTGTTCTACCGACTGATGCACGATCATTTTTACCATTCACTGTTGAATTAGTTCAAAATAAAGTTTTTATAGATACACCTATAAAACCATTACAACCAAGCACAGAAGCTTTCCCCTTTAAAAAAGGTGACGAGCTTATTTCAATTAATGGTGTGCCAGTTCAAGAAATCATGAAAGACTTGTCAAAATATGTTGGTCAAGGCAGCGAAAAAACTCTTCGCCGAGTAACAGCTTTTGCTTTAACATCACGACGTGCAGCCCGTTTTCCACTTATGATCGGATCTGCGACTATTTCAGTTAAACAGCAAGACACAGCGACTGTTTTATCAAAAGATTTCAAATGGGAACAAACCGGTGAATCAATTCCTGAATCGACTGAGTCAGTTCAAAAGCAGCGCTCGTATTTAGCTGAACTTTCTATTCAAAACAGTTTTAATTCGATTTATGGAGAAAAATCAGAAACTTCATACCGTTGTTCTGGGACAACACGCATTCAGATTCCTGAAGGTGCGGTTAAGATTTCTGACACACCGTTTGTATCGTACTACTATCCGACAGCTAAAGGAAATGTAGGCTACGTTAGAATTCCGCATTATTCACCAGAGGGCGAAAATGCTGAATTTGCCATTGCTCAAAATTTTTCACAATACGAAAAAGTGATTGGTATTATGGAAAAAAACACAGTGGGTTTAGTGATTGATCAAGATCACAACTGTGGTGGCTATGTTGATCTTGTGAATAAACTAGCTGGTTTATTTATGAATAAGTCTTACAGACCAATGTATTTTAAATTGGTTGCTAACAAAGAAAATTATTTAGGGTACAAAGCTTACGTTGCGGAACTTGATCCATTAACAACGTGGTTTGACATGACACAAAAAGTTTCCGATCTAATTAAAACCACATGGCAAAAAGGAACGCGCATGACCGAATTCACTTCTTTAAGCGGTGAAGAATGGTTAGCGTCGAACCCTGTGCATTACACAAAACCAGTTGTGATGACTATCGACGAACTTTCTGGTTCGGGCGGAGACGCGTTTCCATCAATGTTACAGGGTTATGGCCGTGTTAAACTTATTGGTACACGCACAATGGGTGCAGGTGGTCACGTTACTAAAAACCCAGCTTTGAATTATTCTCAGATTACTGTTCACATGACACGGTCTCTATTTTTTAGACCGGATGGCGTTCCTGTAGAAAACAACGGCGCAGTCCCTGATTACCCATATGAAATCACAACAGATGACTTCATCAATGGCTACAAAGGCTACCGCGAATTTTACACACAAAAATTATTAGAGATGATTAAGTAATTAGGTGCATAAACACTTAGAACTGATTCAAAAAGACAACGCTTACTACATTAAAATTAATACTTTGACTGGTAGGTTGTCTTTATTTGTCGATCATCCTGAATTTAAATATAAAGATTTTAAAAATAAATCTGAAAATTTATTTAAAACATCAGGTGATTTAAATTTAGTTCCTGTAAGAACTAAAGATTTTTTCATTTTAGAAGACACAGACCCAAAAAGTTTAAAAAGATCACAAAACTTTATCTACGTTGATCCTGAGTTACAAAAAAATATTAAGATTATCGATAAATGGCCATGGTTTTTAAAACATGCTTTTGAATTTATCACTAAAAGTTTATCGGTATTCTATTTTATCGTTTATATGATTTTATTAAAATACTACGCTTGGTACTACGGCTTAAATGGCATTATTCATCTAGGTAAAATGTTTGGATCAAGTGCTTTGATTTTAATTCCTAGTCTGTATTATGTTTTGTGGTCTTCACGAACTAAATCTAGCTTTCTAAAAATCGCTTTCACCTTTGAATTGGTGTTGATGTTGAGTTTCGCATTGATTTATTTGGCTGCTTTAGCTGTGAACTGATGAAATCGATGTTTTAATTAAGCAGCGCATGCCATCTGAACTAATTTAGCAATAGTTTTCAGACTTGGGTTTCCATTACCAGACAAAGCCTCATACATTGTTCGTGCAGAAAGACCGTGATCTTTAGCTGATCTAGTTTTTACCTTTGCTTCTAAGTGCGCTATCAAAATTTCTTTGAAAGCTTCAGTATCACCTTGTTTAAGAGCTTCAAACAAAGAAGTCTTCAAGTTTTCCTCATCTAAAATATCGGCAGTAGGATTCCAAGCATACGTTTTAATACCAGGATTTAAAGCAACATACTTAAGAACTGGAGAATTAACTGAGGATTTTTTTCGCTTTTTTAATGTCTTTGCTTTGGCCATTTTTATTTCCTCCAAGTAGTATAATATGCGGTATATTGCACACTTTTGCAAGCCCATGAAACCAAGATTTTGGCACTGTTTCTGCTTTAAGAATAGAAGGATGCATAAGCGTCTTTATATGAGGTTTTAAGCATGAGCTGCATAACATATGTAAAACAAATTTTGATAATGACAATGTTTCTGTTTCAAACTGAGACATTTGCTCAATCTAAATGTGAAAATTTATTTCAATCACAAAATTCACCACAAATTAAAGCTGGATCGCAAATTCTTCATGAAAAAGATCAACAGCTGCATATGTCAAAACTAGTTCAAAAAGCAGTTACAAAACACAAAGAACAAACTGGAATTTCATTAACGAAGCCCAACGAAAAATTAAACCAGTGGTTGAATTATTTAACAAAAATTTCAGCTAAAGCTGAATCAAGCCCCAGATCTTTAGAGCAAGTGAAAACGATTTTAAATAATCAATTTATCATTAAAGAAACAGACGTACCTGAAAGTTATTATGCACTTCAAGTGAAAATCGCCAAAGAACGTGGACATGGTGATATTACTTTAACAAATGATCAGAAAAAGCAATTAGCCGATACTGCTATTACAGATCAAAAAAAATCTTTAGAATCTTGGACGGAATACTTAGTTTCAAAAGATACGAATATGTATCCTATGTGGATAAAGTACTGGATGTTCACTGGTATGACTAAGCTATCTAAATATAATGCAACAAATGGACAGTTTGGAAATCGTGATAAATCAACTGTGGCTCCTTTTGCAGAATTAAATCGCGAGGCTTTAGGATTAGTTGTCGATCATGTTTTAAAATACACTAATAAAAAATCCTTAGAAGACATTAATGATCCTGAATTAGTCCAATTATTATCGGGATTAAATTTTGGTAAGCTTTATAGTCATGTTTTATTTAAATTAGGCGTTGGCAAAGAAGGTGCCTTTAAAACAAACCAAGGCCAGTGGGTTATTTACAAGCAAGGATCTGATCATACTTCGCTAGTCAAATCACTTGAAGGTCGCAACACTGGCTGGTGTACAGCTGGTGAATCAACTGCAGAATCACAATTAAAAAATGGTGATTTTCATGTTTATTACAGCCTTGATGAAAATGGACAAGCCACTATACCGCGCGTGGCTGTTCGCATGGAAGGCGATGAGATTGCTGAAGTTCGCGGTGTAGCCGCAAATCAAAATTTAGATCCACAAATAAATCAAAGTACAGTGGTCTCATCAAAAATGAAAGACTTTGGATCTAAAGCTGAAAAATTTCAAAAAAAAGATCATGACATGAAAATGCTCACCCAGATTGAAACTAAACATATTTCGAAAATTCAATTATCTAAAGAAGATATCTCATTTCTGTATGAATTTAATGAAGAAATTCATGGTTTTGGTTATAATAAAGATCCTCGCATATATAAAATAAAATCTGAACGTGATATGAAGTCTGATGTTATATTTGCCTACGATAACAAATATACTCGTGAAGAAATCACTTCAACTTTAGAAGAGTTCAATTTAGGAAAATCAAGATTGCATATTGGAAATTTGAATTTAACAAATCTGATATCAGCGCAAGGACTTAAACTACCTGATGTACTTAACGGTGGTTTGTATTTAGGCTCATTAAAATCTACAAAGGGACTGCAGTTACCTAATGTGATAAATGGTCTTCTCGACTTAAGTTCTCTAACATCAGCTCACGGTCTTAAGTTGCCTGATATAATTAGCGGTGCATTGTATTTAGGTAAGCTGATGTCATCAGATGGACTTGTAATACCAGATACATTTAAAAGCTATTTAGACTTAAATAGCTTAACATCAGCGCAAGGACTTAAACTACCTAACACTATTAATGGAGGTCTACATTTATTTTCACTAAAGTCTGCACAAGGACTTAAATTACCAGATACGTTTAATATTGGTATTTTAAACTTGAGTGGACTAACATCAGCGCAAGGACTTAAATTACCTAGCACTTTTAATGGTTATTTAAAACTTCTTGGACTAACCACAACGCAGGGGCTTAAACTTCCTGACATATTTAATGGTGATATAGACTTGAGCGGATTAGACTCTGAAAAAGGACTTATCTTACCAAAAGGTGTCAGAAACTATTTCGGCCCGCGAGGTATTCAACGCTAACTACCTTATAAACCCCACGCCCAACCTGATCTCATTCCCCCCGATTGGGTCAGGAATACTTTTTTTGAATTCTAAAGTGCAATATTCAGCTTTGATAAAACCTGATTTATAGATATTGCGATTTAAGTTCACACAAATCTTCTGACTGGAAGAATAATTAACTGTTTCATCGGCGATTGATTTCTGACTTAGTAAATACACATCAACAACAGAATAAAACAATCCCACACCAAAATATTTATTTTTAAAATTAAGGGCTGGGCCTAAAAATAACCCCGTGCCTGATAAATTTTGTTGATTATATTTTTCAGCGTCTTCAGCTTGGCTTAAATAAATTAATTCTGTGTGTAAACCGATATCCAGATATTTCATATTCTTAAAGTATTCAAAACCAAGTGCTACGCCATTTAGTTTTCTTTTTTCGACGAATTCTTCATTACCTAAAGTTGCATACGTTCCTGCAATACTGAATTTTTTATTTCCCGACGATTTAGCACTAGAAACTTGAGTTAAAATTAATATTGTTAGTACGATAAATATTTTCATACGTCCTATTTCACACAAGGAGTGTTGAATTCAGATTTTTTATACCAACATAAACTTTTAACATCTTTTTCTGTCAGAATTCTTAAATGAGTTAATATTTGAAAAAGTTGACCATCTAAAAATCTGCTCGAAGCCCCAGGGCCTGCTAAGCGTAAATTTGTATTCCAATTATTACGCTGTAGTCTTGCTGTTGATCCCGTGTCTGTTCCAACAAGCTGACCGTTTACATACATTGTAGCCCGCGGGCTTGATGAAAGGCCTTCAACAACTATTGTGACCATCGTGGGACGGCTGACTTCTGTGAATGGCACTGATATATTTAAAACTCCTGGGTTTTCTCCGGCTTGGGTGTCTCCCATATGAAATGAAATCACATCAACTGTTGTGTTTGCTGTTTGTGCTGCTGGGCACGGGCCAAGTTGAGCAATCTCGCAAACGTTACCGATGCTTAGACTCATTTCCTGATCAGGTGCTGCGATTATATTTCCAAAGCCATTACCGGTCGATAATCCTTGCCAAAAAATATGTCTAATTTGATTAGTTGAATTCGGTTGAATCCAAACTGTGACAGAAAAAAAATCATTAGCGGCTAAGTTGACATTCGTTTGATAGAAGTCAGAGGTGCCATTAAATGTACCTGTGAAATCAATACCTGCTTTTAAGTTGTCTATAAGTTCAGGGCCAAACAAATACGTTGGTGGAATTGTTGTTTCAGAAGGAGAAAATCCCGTCTTATTACATGAGCTTAGAATGAGTACTGCTATGATTACAGTGGCGATCAAATATCTCATTTATATATCTTACCATAGTCTAATGAAAAAATAAAGTAACGGGCGCGACTAACTACCCGTTACTTTCGACTTTATTTTTTGTTATCTGGGTTCTTTACGTTAAACTATTATCTTTTCAATTGAATCACTTCATTTAGTAATTCATCTGATGTTGTGATCGTCTTCGCATTCGCTTGGAAACCACGTTGATTTGTAATCATATTCACGAATTCTGATGCTAAATCCACTGTCGATCTTTCTAAAGATTTAGCCATTACAGAACCACGACCTGATAATCTTGGCGCACCCACTGATGGATCACCTGAATCACGCGATTGTTTAAATAAATTTCCGCCGACTTTATGTAAAGCCTCAGAATTTTCAAACTTAGCTAATACGATTTGCGCTAGATCCATAACTTGGCCATTTGAATAAGAAGCTGTCAATACACCTTCATCATTGAATGATAAACCAGTTACAGTCCCTGCAGCATAACCATCTTGTGACCAAGAAATCACATCTGAATCTTTACCGAACTGTTTAGATCCGTCGATTCCTTTACCGCCAGTTGCTAAATCATCACCGAAGTTAAATTTAATCTGTTGATCTTGTTTAGCTCCACCCTTGAAGTTGAAAGCTGATTCAGTCACTTCTTGTGATTGTAATTTTCCGTCTTCAGTAAATTTTAATTGACCAGCAACAACCTGCGATAGTTCTTGTCCATCTGGTGTTCCTTCAACTTCTTTGCCATCAACTAAACCGCGGTATGTCCATGTTCTGTCTTCACCTTTAGTAAAGAAAACATTTAGTAAATGTTTATTACCTTGAGAATCGAACATTTCAACAGCTGTTGAATAGTGTGAAGTTTTATATGGATCTTTTGGGTCGAATGTTTTCGAGTTGGCTTCATTTCTTGAATCTAAATTTAGATCCAATTTAATTTCTTTAGTTCCCGATGCATTTACTAATGCTCTTGGAAATTGAATATCATTAATTTTATTTTCAATTTTTCCTTTTTCATCAGCTTGGTAACCTTGTACACGTTGACCAGCGTTGTTCACTAGTAAACCGTCTTTATCAAATCTAAAAGAACCATCACGTGTGTACGCTGTTCCTTCAGTGCCTTTAACTTGGAAAAATCCATCACCATTAATCGCGATGTCTGTAGCGCGATCTGTATTATCTAAATTACCTTGTGACATAATCGAATTAACCGCGTTGATGCGCACACCACGACCGATTTGATTACCACCATCAATACCTTTTAAGCTGCGTGACAACACATCGCCAAATTCAGCTCTTGATGCTTTAAAACCTGTTGTGTTTGCATTTGCGATATTGTCTGCGACGACGCCTAATGCTTCGCCTTGTGCTTGAAGACCGGTAATACCAGTCCACATTGAAGATAGAACTCCCATGATAACCTCCTGTTATAAAACTTGTTAGTCGAACAAGTTTGTTTGTTTAACGAAGGGCCCCCTCTACGAGGACCAGCCCTTAAAATCTAAATTACAATTGTACTGTCGATGTTGGTAAAAACATTTTCTTTCAAATTGTTTTTATCCATCACTGTCACAACAGTATTATTCTTAACGCTGATGATTGCTGCAGAGTCGTCCATTAAAACTAAAGTGTCTTTCGATCCCTTAGCTGCGGCTCTTTTAACAGCGTCCTCTAGCTGAGCCAATCGTTCCGGATTAAAACTAATCCCTCTTGATTGCATACGCTCAATCGCGTGATTCGAAAACTTTAAAAAATTCTTATCAAGTGCTTTCGTTTCCGGTGCAATGGCTTTTGTCTCAGCCGATGCAGTACTTGATATTAAGTTTTCAAAAGTTTCCTTGAAAGAACCCGACTCATCTGTCTGTAAAGGTTTCTTTACATCAGCTGGTGCTTTTGGAATCAGACTATCAATTCGCGATAAATTATTCGCTAGCTTCATCTTATCCGTAACGTTACTCATAACTACGACCCCTTCTGGATTTTATCTTTCAACTCGTTTGACATTCCGACTTGATTGAATAAATCCCCTGCATCTTGAGACATAGCCCTCATTTGCTCTGGAGTTTTCGTTTCTTCCTTAATAACAGTTTGCTTCATCGGGTCATTCTTTTTCAAGTCGAGTTGAGTAACATCATTTACTTTCTGGTCGTTACTCATAAGACTTGGGTCTGAAAACTGACGAATGTCCTTAAGACGTACGCTGTGTTTACCGACCTGCAGGACTGGGCCTTCTGGTGAAAAACTCATTCCGCTGACGACGCCCGTGAAATCTGTTTTCACGTTTAGTTTTTGTCCACCACCACCAAGTGCTGAAACTTGAAAGCGATATTCACCGGCAACTGCTTTTTGTCCGCGATCATTTTCTCCATTCCATGAAATTTTATTTTCGCCAGTTTTTAACTGTGAAAATTTAAATTCACGAACAGGTTCATTTTTCGCATTCATCACTGTGACATTCACAGTTTTTGCATCCTGTGGAAGTGTGAATTTAAAATCGTGATCAGTATCGATTTCTGAACGAGTCACTTTTGCACTATCACCGGCAATCTGTTTGCCGATAAGATTAAGCGCTTGAAACTGTTCAATCGGTTTACTGCCACCTTTAATTTCAGTCAGTGTCGTATTCATATTAGACATTTGCTCTAACGTCGAAAATTGCGCCAATTGCGCAGCCATTTCATGATTCTTCAAAGGATTTGATGGATCTTGATTTTTCATTTGTGCCATCATTAATTTAAAGAATGCATCTTTATCCATTTTATTTGTACCGACACCACGAACTTTTTTCGAGTTGTCGACATAATTTGGATCAGCGACTTTATTAAGAACACTTCCAATATCTTCTTCGCCCAGCATAGTTTTTTGCTCTGCTGTCAAATTACGATCAGCAACTTGTGATTTCATATCAGGTTCAATTTGACTTTGATCCTTCCACGTTTTCACACCTTGCTTGACGGTCATTGTTGACATTGTTGACTCCTTTGTTCTGTGTTCATCATGCTAAGCTACCATATTAATACTTCGCCCTTTATTTGCAACACTGTAAGCTGATGCATTAAATTGCGGTTTAACCTGCGTCTTAACAACTGGATTATTTAATTCTCTTGTCGCACTGTGGGCTTGTCGCTGTTGCTGTCCCATGTGTGATTCCGACTGATTAAACAAGTTTTGAAAACCTTGGCCTTGCTGATTCGAAAATGATTGATTCTGATTCGAATTCATTTGCGTATTGTTTTCAGTTCCAGTTGCTACAACACTATTAATCTTAACATGATCTAATTTCATTTGCTGCGAAGCTAGACTGGACTTTAGATCAGAAAGGCTTTCTTCAATTAATTTCTTAACTGATTTATCCTGAGTGTTCATTTCAATATTGATTTTACCTTCTTGCAAAATCACCTTGAGATGAACTTCACCCATGCCTTCTGGTGACATTTTCACAGTCATTTCTCCGCCACCCTTAGTGACTAAGTACTTTGCTTGATTCATCACTTCATCTACACTATTTTGTGTGTCTGTATTTGTTGAATCTAAACTCGGTGCTGCTGCAGCGTTAGTTGATTTCATAGCATTCGTAAATGAATGATTTTGACCAACATGCAACGCTGAAACCTGGCTTGCTAAATCAGCAGGAGCTTCTGGAGATTTCATAGACTCGTTTGAAGTCTGTGAATCAGAGCTACTTTGCTGCTGACCTGCTGACTGATCAAAAGATTGCTCTGCTGCAGGAGCTATCGTTAAAGCTTCTGCGTTCGCAGTTGTCGACGCCTCTGACTTCATACTTTGAATCGGTTGGTCTTTGCTTAATGCTTCAAAGACTTTCGATTCAAATTCAGGTTTTACTGCGACGTCTTCAACCTGTACTTCAATCTCGACTAGAGGTGCTTCAGTCATCATGACTGGTTGCATTTCTAATTCTGGCTGCAATTGCTGTTCAGGTTGAACAACTTGTTCTGGCATTACAGTTGGCATTTCTACATCAACATCAACAGCGGCAGTGGCATCATCCATGATTTCTTCCGGCGCTATTGATAAAGCAGTATCCTCAGCTGGTAGCTGATTCAATGTAGTTAGGCTTTGAATCGTATTTTGATTTTCAGTCTTGGTCAGATCTTGTTCTTGATCTGAAGTTTTAATTTCATTCTCGGGTGAGACCATAAAATTTAAAACTACTGGTGCATCTAATACGGCTTGTTCGGCCTTTTCTTTTCTTTTGGGTTCCTTCTCTGATTCTTCATCAGACTTTACCATCTTCTTTTTAGTTCCCCCAGATGATTTAGTTAGAACCTCTTTTTTACCTTCTTTTTTATCCTGAAGATCTATTTTGTTTTTCAGTTCCTTTTCAAAATGATCATCAAGTTTTTGAGAAGTCTTTGGCGTTATTGCAATATCTGCAATTTGACCCGTTTGCGGGGGGCTGACACCAATTAATTTTTCAAGCACTGTCCTCCTATGTTTATTGTTTACTTTCATTAGACTCGCTGCTTTGATTTGCAGAAGGAGTCTCTAAATTTTTTAAATCTGATTCATTATTCGTACTGTTTTGTCCTGCTGCACTTGATGGCAATCTGTAGCCCGTGTACTTTTCTGCCAGAACCTGAGCTTTGTCTGTTTTGACAAGGTTTAAAATATCTGCGGCACTTTTCTTTTTCATACGACTTAAAATCTCAATGACTAAGTCTTCATCCATAGTTTCAAATATTTTTGCTGCTTGCTGTGGTTTCATATTTGAATACACTTGCACCAATGTATCGACCTTGCTGCTGTCGGCTTTAATACGATCTTGCAATAAAGTAGAAATTTTTTGGCGACTTTCTTCTAATTCTTTTAATTTTTGCTCAAGTTCAATTTTTTGTTTGTCTATTTCTGCTGATTTTTTATTTAATTCTTCTTCACGAACATCTAAAACTTTTTTTCTTTCGTTCAACTGAAATAAATAATCATTTTCATCAATGCTCACTGCCACGGGCTTAACTGATTCACTCACTGCTAAAGCAGGCGTGGTCGCTACAGGCTGTTCTGTCTTAACAGAATCAGCCGCATGAGCCGTACCTAAACTAATTTCAACTTTATCAAGTGCCGCTTCAAGTTGGTCATAATTTTCAATCGCTAAAAATAAACCACAACCGCAAAATAGAAAAATAATGAACTGAATCATAGGAAAACTTCTTTTTTCTTTTACTGGTTTTGGATGATTAGATTTATTTTTAAATGTCGACGGGCGCTGCAAAGGTTTTTGCGACGAAGTATTCGAATTTTTTTTAACCTGTTTAAAATACTGATCGTAACCTTTATTCATTTTTTGTCGTCCTAACAAATCGAATAGATGAAATTTCATCCAATTCTTTTCTTTCTTTTCTATCTACTTCTTGTAAATACTCAGCTTTTTTGTTCGATCTTAGCTTCTCTACTATCTTAACCTCAATTAGACATTCTTTCAAAATTTCACGCCTTGACTCGACCACTTTTTCAATTTTAATTAGACGTTCGTTTTGTTGGGCTATTCTTAGGTCTTGCCCAGATAAGAACTGGTTTAAGCTTTCGACGTCGGCGTGCCAGTTAGACTGGGATTGAATAATCTCAGATCGTTGTCTAAATGCATCTGCCTTTTGGGTTTTTAAACCATCCAATTTTTTTTGTTCTTCAAATAAAAAATCTTGAGACTCTAAGTAATCTTTTTTAGCTAGATCCATTTTTATTTTTCTTTGAGTAAGTACTTTTTCAAGCGAAAACTTGAATCCCATAGCTAACTACCCGCAGTGATTTGCTGCATAAGCCGCAAACATTGGTTCATATTTGTCTGATCACTTGTGCTTTGTTTTAAAAAATCATTAATTTGGTCAATATGTTTAATCGCTTTGTCAATTTTGGGATTTGCACCTGATTTGTAAGCGCCAATATTAATTAAATCTTCAGCTTCTTTATAGACAGCTAGCATTTCACGAATTTTGATCGCCATTTTCATATGATCGGGTGTTGTTACCGCTTTCATCACACGACTTGCACTTTGTAAAATATCAATCGCTGGGTAATGGCCCCGCTGTGCTAAATCTCTGGATAAAACAATGTGACCATCAACGATAGAACGTACACTATCACCGATAGGGTCATTCATGTCGTCACCTTCAACAAGTGTAGTGTAAAATCCCGTTATCGACCCGCCCGATTCAAAATTTCCTGCACGTTCCAATAATTTGGGCAAAGTTGAAAATACACTTGGAGTATAACCACGCGATGTGGGTGGTTCACCTATAGATAATCCGATTTCTCGTAAAGCCATTGCAAATCGGGTTACTGAATCCATCACTAATAAAACATTTTTTTTATTTTTTGCAAAATATTCAGCAATGGCTGTAGCTACATAAGCGCCGCGCATTCTTAAGAGCGGGCTTTGATCACTGGTCACACAAACAACGACAGTTTTTTTCATGCCCTCAGGGCCTAATTCATTTTCAATAAATTCACGAACCTCACGGCCCCGTTCACCGATTAAGGCAATCACATTTACATCAGCTTCTGTTTGCTGAGCCATCATGCCCATCAAGACTGATTTACCAACACCAGATCCAGCCATGATTGCAACACGCTGACCACGCCCCGCAGTTAATGTGGCATTGATCGCACGAACCCCTACATCTAATGATTGTCTAATCGGAATGCGATGTAATGGATTTACTACTTCAGCATAAAGAGGTACTTCTTTGAAAGTTTCAGGTGCGTCTTTATCATCGATAGGCAATCCCAAACCATCAACAACGCGCCCTAATAAACTATCACTGACTTTAACAGTGGCGATAGATCGTGATAATGTAATTCGACATCCTAATGAAACCCCACGCATTTCGTGTAAAGCCATCATCAAAACTTGTTGATCTTTAAAACCAACAACTTCTGCTAAAAGTGGTTTAGCAGAATAAACTGTTTCAATCGCACAAATACTACCAACAGAGGCTCCAGGTAAATAACCTTTGATTAACAATCCAGTGACTTCAGTCACTTTACCACTATCTTTAGTTAAGTGAGAATTTTGAATAGCTTCAGAGTATTTGTCTAAACTCAGTTGCATCAGATCCTCTTATTCAATTGTTGCTTTAGCTTTTGGTAAGACTGCACTTAAAGAAGACCAAACTTGACCCAGTCTTTGTTCAATCTGCGCATCGATGGCACCATAATTTGTTTCCACAATACAGCCGCCTGGTTTTACATTTTCTGAACCAACAAATTTAATTTTATTGAAAAATTCATATTGATCTGGATGGTCAGTTTTATATTTTTCAAGAAAGTCTATACTTTCTTGAGCCACAATCACAGTCACATTTTCTTCTGTCTGTGCGACCTGCACTGATTTTTTAATCACTTCAATAATAAGTTTCGGATTTCTTTCAACTTCAGAATAAATAACTTTTTCTGCAATTTCGTAAATCAGTTTCATCAAATGAACTTCATTTTGTAAAACTAATTCAGGCTTTAAATTATGAATTTGTCCTGCGACTTGGCTTAAATCTTCAAGACCTCTGTTGATTTCAGTGGTTCTTTTTTCAAATGCGGCTTGATAGCCTTCGTCTTTTCCTAAAATGTAACCTTCGTCGAAAGCCTGCTTCTGAATTTCAGCCACAAGTTCTAAAGCTTTACTTTCAATAAGACGTTCTTCAGATTGTTTTTCAATTTCTTCAACACCTGTGACTTCACGTAAAACATCACTGAGGATGAAATCAGATCCGTGTTTTTTTCGATTCAAATAATCTAAAGCGGCTTCCGGAGTATGCGCGACAAATTGTTTTGGCAAATAATCCAAAACCGTCGTCTGTTTTTCAGACGTTGTATCATTTGTCTTAATCAAATTAGACCATCGCATCTTCAGATCCACCTCTCGCTATGATCACTTTACCTTCAGCTTCTAATCTACGGGCTACATTCACGATTTCTTGTTGTGCGCCCTCAACATCTGATAAACGAGCAGGTCCCATATTCGATAAATCTTCACGTAACATTTCAGCAGCACGAGCCGAAATATTTTTAAAGATTTTGGCTTTGATATCATCATTCGCTGTTTTAAGAGCCAATAATAATTTATCATTAGCAACTTCTTTAAGAAGTAACTGAATACCACGATCATCGATTTTAGCGATATCTTCAAAGACGAACATCAATTTACGAATTTCTTCTGCTAACAATGGATCTTTTTCTTCTAATTTAGACATAATTGATTGTTCAGAATTTTTATCCATCACATTCAGCATTTCAGCCACTGGATGAACACCGCCCAATGAAGACTGTTCAACAGTAGCAGAACTCGATAATTGATTTTTAAGAACGCGGTCGATTTCACTAATTAATTCTGGATCTACATTATCTAAATGTGCCATTCTTAAAACAACTTCAGCTTGTAAACCTTCTGGAAGACGACGTAATACATCACCTTTTTTCTCAGGCTCTAAATGGGCTAAAATGACTGCTACTGTTTGTGGATGTTCATTCACCAAAAATGTTGAAAGTGATTTTGCATCAACCATTTCTAATGATTCTAATGTACGACCGCCTGTGGCTCCGATATTTAAACCACCCAAAATACCACGGGCACGTTCTTCACCTAAAGCTTCGACAATGGCATCTTTACCGACTGTTTTATCAGAAAAAATGAAGTCATCAGATTCACTGACTGTTTCATAAAATTCTTCTAAAACGCGTTTTGTAATGCTGACAGGAACAATTTTAAATTTACTCATTAAATGGATTAATCTTCTGATGTCAGCATCATCCATTTTTTTAAAAAGAATACTGATCGCATCTTTGCCTAAATAATTGACCAGTATAGCTGCTTTATCTATACCGCGTAAACCGTCGTAATCTAAATTTTCATATCTACTCTGCTTCATAGATTACTCCTTTCGTGAAACCCAAATATTAATTGCACTAAAAGCTTTATCTTCATCCTTATTCAATAAATTCATAATGCGATCTTTAAGAAGTTCGCTTTCAGCTTTTTCTGGATCTATCGAATCTTGCAACATTGGAACGAGATTATTCAAACCTGGTAGCGAATTGTCGACAGCTTGCAATTCTTCAAGCTCTTCAATTGTTTTAGGTAACATATCTTCAACTGAATCTGTAAATGAATCAGTCACCCATTGCATAAATGGACGAATGACCAAGAAGAAGAACAACATTAAAGCGAAGCCTAACAATCCCCATTTAAATAAAGATTGAATGAGCTTTTTCTTTTCTAAATTAGTTAACAACATTTCACTGTCATTAAAATCTTCAGGTTTAAATTGAATAGATTCAATTTTTACACTGTCTCCGCGGGCTGCAATAAACCCGATGGCATTTTTAACAAGTGATTCATATTTAACAATTTCTTCTGGCGAACGGGCTACCCATTTAGAAACTTCTTTGCCATCAGTGCCTTTTTCAGTCGTCATGACTCCGTCAACAAGAACAGCTACGCTGATTTTTTCGATTCCACCCGCCGCTTCACGAATATTACGCACTGTTTTTGGAACTTCGTAATTAATCGTTTTAGTTTCTTTTTTAACATCTTGTCTAAAACCCACTTGGCCTTGATTGTCTTCTGATCCTGGAATGTTCGAACGTGATCCCGGAACACCCGATGGATTTGTTCTAGAGCCATCTAAAGATTCTTCATTAGTCGTAATACTGCGTGTTGCTGATTTATCCGGATCAACACTCTCTTCAACTGAAGTAATCACTTTATGATTAATTGTAGCATCAACACGAGTCACAATACGACCTGCACCAACAACTTTTGTTAAAATTGAATCAACTCGTTCTTCAAGATCTTTTTCAATCTGCGATTTAAGTTCCATAATTTCATTTGAAGCACCCAGTGCGCCATCTGATTTTTTAGATAGCATTTTACCGTGTTCATCTAAAACTGTGACTTTATCAGGATCTAATCCTTCAACAGCATTCGCAATAAGAAATCGAATTCCACGAACTTGATCAGATGAAAGTTGTTTTCCGGAATGAAGCGCAACCACAACAGATGCTGTTGGTGGAGTCGATTCTTCCATGATTGTTTTCTTTTGAGGTAACGCTAAAATCACTTTTGATTGCTTAACTGCAGTCAAAGTATTAATGGCTCGCATTAATTCACCTTGTAAGGCCCGTTGGTAGTTAATTTTTTGTGAATATGAATTAACACCAAAACTTTCTTTTTCAAAAAGCTCTAAACCAATTGAACCCATGTTGTTGTTACCAACTTCGGCCATCAATTGCATTTGTGTTGCATGTAAATATTCTTTTGGAACAGTGATTGTTTTACTTTCGTCTTTTAATTCATAAGGAATATTTTTAGCATTCAACTTACCAATGATCACTGGTATTTGTTCAGCTGGAATATTTGTTAAAAGAACTGAATAGTCTTTTCCAGAAGCCATAAATGAAACAAACCCTAAAGTCATCACAACGATAAGACTTGACGCAATAAATGCGACTCTCTTAGTTGGACCTAAGGATTTGTAAAATTCGTTAAACTGAACAACAAGACCACCAAATAATTTTCCCACATCACACCTGCATTCTCATAATTTCTTGGTAAGCATCTATAATTTTATTTCTAACTTGAACCATAGTTCTTAAAGCGATATCAGCTTTTTCAGAAGCAATCATCACACCCGCTATATCATCAGTTCGACCAGTAGCTAATTCTTGAATTTTAACGTCAGATGTTTTTTGCAATTCATTCACTTGGCCAATGGCTTCAGTTAATGTATCTGCAAATGATTTTCCAGTTTCTTGTGACTTCTGCGAATTCGCAATCGACAAATCATCAACTTGAGTTGATCTAGATCCACCAGCTTCAATAAACTTATTTGCATTTGATATCGTTAAACCATCCATGGTCAAACTCCTCGTTTTAGTGATCGGTATTTTTGCCACTAACTACTTATATTATCTACCAATTTCTAGTGCACTTAAAGCCATATCTTTAGTTGCCTGCACAGCCTGTACGTTAGCCTCGTAAGACCGTGTCGCCTGAATCATATTTGTCATTTCTTCCATTAAATTTATATTCGGGTAAGCCACATAACCGTCTTCATTTGCATCCGGATGGCTTGGTTCAAATTTCATTAATGGTCCCCGCTTATCATGGATGACATCTACAACTTGAACGCGGTTAAAATCTTTTTGTGGGTCATTAACGCCAACAACATCACCGAAAGTCTTACCGTCGGGGATGGCTTCAAAAACCACATCCTTACGTCTGTAAGGCCCACCTTCTGGCGTTTTTAAAGTATTTATATTCGCAATATTTGAAGAAATAGTATTCATGCGCGCACGTTGTGCAGCCATACCACTACTACCTATTCTAAAGCCGGATAAAAAATCAGACATAATTAACGACCTTCACTGATAGCGTACTTCATTGCGGCCATTTTTTTATTTATTAACTGTAAAGCCGCTTTATACAGAATATTATTCTCTGCTAAGGCAGCCATTTCTTTTTCCATATCCACAGTATTGCCATCATTATTTACAGCAACATCTGGATTATCGTAAACTTGTGGATTTGTTGGCATAGCTTCACCTGCTATAAAATGATTTTCATTTGTAGCAGTCATACTTTGATTACCGTCAAGGTCTAGTGCTCGGGCCATGGCTTCTTCAAAATCAACTTTTTGCGCGTGATAACCCGGAGTCTCCGCATTGGCAATATTACCTGTCGTCACTGTGTGACGAATTTGCCTCATACGCAAAGACGTTGCTAATGCATCAGTTGTTTTATCAAACAAATTACTCATAAGTAGCCCTCCTGGCGATATTGATTCAATTTATTTCTTAATGTACGAATAGAAATCCCTAAAACATCAGCAGCTTTAGTACGATTTTGTTGTACAAAAAATAATGTTTGCAGAATATATTCGCGTTCGACGTTTTCTAGTTTAAGACCAAGTGGAAATTCTAAATCTTTAGAATAATCATCAAGACCAATATGTTCTGGCTCAATGATAGATTTTTCAGATTTTAAAGCTGCGTTTTCTAAAACAGTTTCAAATTCTGGCAATTGACCTGGCCAAGTGTATGACAATATTTTTTCTTTAGCTTTTTCAGATAAAATATACTTATTTTTTCCGTTCATTAAAGCCAAAACTTGTAATTGAAAATAAGCTATTGAAATAAGATCATCTTTACGTTCATGCAATTCTGGCAAATAAAGAAAGTTAACATTATTTTCAAAATCAGCCATCTTGAAATCATTCTTTGAAACAATATAAATTGTGTTGGCTTGAACTTCAGTTGATTCAGTCATTTCAACTATTTTCACAGATTTTAACCAGTCAGTATTTTTAATTAAGTATTGAGCAAAGCTATTTCGACCAGTTCCTTTTTGTCCGTAAATATAGACTGGAAAACCAACTTTAAGCTGTTGCATTTTATTCATCAGCTTTGAAATGGATTCTGATTGACTTTGAATACTGTCGAATTCGATAAAATTCATTGAGAGACCTCCGATTCGGACTTAGACATGGCCGGAATTCGTTTTAAATATTTTTTATTTTGAATAGTCCATTCAGTATCTTTGATTTTTTCTTGTGCTAATTTAGCCCAGAATTGATTTTTAGAACTGTCAATTTGATTCCAGATATCTTGAGCTTTTTTATATTCACCTTGAAGATAGTGCAAATTGCCTAATTGATAAATTTCAGCTGATATATCTTTTTTGTCGGAAAATTCATCCATTAATGTCGTCAGATTTTTAATAGAACGTTCATTACTTTTTTGATTCATATTAATTTCAGATAATTTTTTCAAAACCGTAAATCGGTTATCTGAATTTAAATTTGAAGTTAATAGTGATTCTAGTTTTTCGTTTGCTAAATCATATTTTTTATCTTTTTGATAAAGATCAGCTAATTTTAATGCACTTGGAATTAAAAACTTATTTTTACTCGACCAGACTTTGACTAGTTCAGCTAAATATTTAACTGCTGTATCAAAATCTTCTTTTTGTTCATAAATTAAAGCCGCATAATGAACACGTTGAATTTGCTCTTGATCTGATAAATCAACTGGGTTTTTGATCGCTTTCAATTTTTCACTGGCGTTTTGAAACTGCTCAGTCTCATAAAGGCATATTGCCTGACGTAAATTCACTTGATCTTGCAAAGGTAAATCTTCAGTCGCTTGAACAAAGCTGTGTTGGGTTTTATCGTTTTCGATTTGCTTTAGTTGATTTTCAATTTTTTGAAATTTTGTTAACGCTGTATAGTAAGAACCAATATTTTGATGAGCATCAGCTAGATAAAACTGAGAATCAATTCGTGGGTTGTTTTTCAACCAAGTGTCCTCATACTTTTGATATGTTTTAAGTACTTTTTTATAGTTACTACCTAAATAGTCATGTTTTAATTGTCGATTAATATTAATCACAATTCTATTTTTGATATGATATGAATCTGGTTTGTTTGGTTCTTTTTGATAAAACTGAGTCAAAATATCTATCGCTTTTTCATATTCTTTACGACGAGAAAGCCCATCAGCAATCATTGAAGTTTTAAACTGCTCAATATTTTCTAAATTGCTTTCTTTAACAAGATTATTCATTTTTTCTAAAGTTTGGTCGACTTCAAGTTGCTTCATTGATTTCATTCGAGTACTTAGTAAATGTAATCTTGCGACAACTGTTTTTAAATTATCGCCATATCTAAAATGAGTCTCTAAAAAAGCTCCAACAGATCTAGATTGATCAGCACCAAGAATTTCTAGTAATTCCCCGACGCGTGTTAAAGCGTAAGGCGCATAGTCATGTGATGGAAAATTCTGAACAAAATCTAATGCAGTTCTGTGTGAAGATTCAGATTTTTTAAATCTAAACTCAGCTTCCATTTTATTAAACATAGCCGACGGAAACAACTGCGAATATTGAGGGTATTTTTGTGCAGCTTCCGTGTAGGACTTAATCGCTGCAGGGTAATCTAAATTATGAAAGTAAAAATCTCCACGACGATAAGCTGCTTCAGACTTTGTTAATTCATCTTTAGCTTGGCTTTCAACTTGATTTAAAAGATTTAAACCGTCTTCCAGCTTTTTTGTCATCAGCATCGCGTAAGCTAAACCTAATTTAGCATATTCATGAGATGTTTTTTTATCAAACCGTTCATTAGTTACATGTGAAGTTAGCTTTCTGATAGCTGTCAAATAATCTTTTTTATCAATATTCATCATTCCAAGTTGCAACGATGTTCTTTCAGTTAAACTTGATTGCGGATATTTGATGATCGCTTGTTCATAAAAAAACTGTGCTGAATCAAAATGCCTAGAATCTTTAGTTTCTTTCCAAAGATCAAACATCGCATCACCATTCATAAAGTAAACGGATTCTAGATATTTTGATTGTGGAAATTTTTTCTCAAACCACCCAGTTGTCTTTTTTAGAACAAGTGGTCTTTTTTTAGTAAATAAGGTATGCAAAAGTCTTGCCTGTTTATTCTCTTCAGTCTGAGCAGGTTGAAAAGTATATTCAGGAGCGTTTTTCTTAAGCATAGACCAAAATGTGTATTCAGGATTAAGTATCGGAAAATTAAGGTAATAGCTTTCTAAACCCTTAATCACAGTTGCTTGTTGAATATTCAAATCATTAATATTAAAACGTTTAAATTTTTCATCAGCACCATCAAAAAGTCCTAAACGCAAATCAACATTTTGATCAATAAATGTTGTGACGTTATCGTCAGATTTAACTTTCAAAAAACTCACGTCTGCCGGCGTACGTGCTTTATTACTTTTTTGAGCAATTTGATTTTTGTTGTCCTGTTTTTTGATGGCTGCTACTGGCTTTTCTTTAGTTGTAGCTTTAGCTGAAGCTTTAGTTTCGTCACTTTTATAAAAATCAACGATCAGCTTTGAAGGCTGGTCAGTTAAGTAGTCAAAAGTTTCAACTGAATCGTTAGCTAATGTAAATTCTATTGTAGTTGAGTTCTCTAAACTATTTGGAACTGTATTAACAGCTGTGATAAATTGATTGGGAATCGATTTTAAGTTCTTAACAGCCTCTGCATCTAGACCTTTGACCTGCAATTGAATTTTGGTTTCTCCATTTGCTGTTATTTTCTTCAAATCGTAGTCCCAATTTTTCTGTCCGGAAATTTCAAAATTAACTGTTTCACCTTGTTGCTTAAGTTGAGCTTTAAGGTTTGCTGACCAAGACTTAGGGGCAGTAAAAACTGTTAAAAGAATCGCTGTTATAAATAAATTATGGATATTTTTTTTCATCACAATTATTAAAGAGCATTTGCAATGCCAACCAAAAGTTGTTTCCATAATCAATAAGTTGAAGACTAGGAAATTTAATCCGTTTTTTTTGGCGAAAGCTGACAAAATGTTGACGATGATTTATTTAAATTAAGTCTTATATCCTAGACTAGACGATAACACATAATGACTTTATACTTTCGTCAATGAAGTTGAAAAAAATAGTTATCTCACTTTTAATATTAATCGTTGTACCTGGATGTATATCGAGCTTCTTTAAAGAACCGACACCGACATTTTCAAACGACATTATTTACGCAGATCCAACACCTAGCTTTGTTCGCTTAAACAACTATATATACCCTGCTTGGAAAAACACAAAGAATGGTTCTGTTATTTCTTTGATCTCTGATTGTACGGAAAATTTATATGATATAAAAACGATTCATACCTTAATTAATGATTCACTTGATCAATTCAAAGTTGTGTCTGAAAAAATGACCCAGCTTGAGAACGGCCATCAGTCTTACTTTCGTAGACTGAAAGGGCAAATCGATTCAAAACCTGTTGAAGTTCAAGTTTATTCTTTTCAACATAGAAAATGTAATTATTTAGCGTCTTTGGCTGGCGATCCACAAAAAATATCTGCAGATCTAGCGGCCTTTCAAAATTTTAACAAATTAATTAGTTTTAAAAAATGAATGATACAATCTTAGGCCAAAAAATTAAGGATCAACTAGAGTTTTTAGGCGGCGTTTCTATTTTATCAAAAAACTGCTTTAACGAACTGCGAACAAAACCTTTTCATTTAAATTTATTGATCGACCAAATATATTTTATTGGTGTTAAATCATTTCCGCTGATTTTAATTACAGCTCTATCAACAGGAATGGTGATGTCTTTACAATACGGTTTAGGGCTAGAAAAATTTGGTGGCAAGCCTTATGTACCCCGTTTGGTGGCATCAACAATATTGCGTGAAATGGGACCTGTATTCACAAGTTTAATGTTAGCTGCCCGTGTTGGTGCGGGTATGGCCAGTGAAATTGGATCTATGGTTGTGACTCAGCAAATCGATGCGATCAGAGCTTTAGGCACATCACCCATTAAAAGAATTGTTATTCCGCGTGTCTTAGCCTGTTTGATTGTCTTACCACTTCTTGTGGCTGTGGCTAACTTAGTGGGTAACTTAGGAGGTCTTATTGTCGGTTCTACAGAACTTAATCTTGATCCTCAGTTTTATTATCGTCGCGTAATCGAAACTTCAAATATCAAGGACTATGTCGCTGGCTTTGGAAAAACATTTTTCTTTGCACTGTTTATTAGTCTTCCGTCTTGTTATTATGGTTTAAATGTAAAAAATGGAACAAAAGAAGTCGGCATAGCCACAACAAAAGCTGTTGTGACTGCATCTTTATTAATTCTTGTTGGAGATTATTTTCTGGCAAAAGTATTTTGGATAATTGAAAAATGGCTTTAATTGAAGTTAAAAACTTTAAAAAGTCATTTGCAAAAAAAAGCGTTCACGAAGACGTCAGTTTTTACGTCAAAGAAGGCGAATGTTTAGGGCTTGTTGGTGGATCTGGTGTTGGTAAATCTGTCATTTTACGCAGTCTGATCGGACTTGAAAAAGCCGACGCTGGTCAAATCATTATCGAAGATGAAGACATCACGCATTTTGATGAAGATCAATTAATTGAAGTTAGAAAAAAAGTCGGATACGCTTTTCAAGGCGGGGCCTTGTTTGATTCGATGACTGTTTTTGAAAATTTAGCTTATCCATTGTTGGCTCATACTGAACTTTTAGAACAAGAGATCGCAAATCAAGTTAAGAATCAACTGGCTGAATTCGGTCTTGATGATACCCAAGATTTGTATCCTGCTGAATTGTCAGGGGGCATGCAAAAAAGAATTGGATTAGCACGGGCTATGATTTTAAAACCTCGAATTATTCTTTACGATGAGCCGACCGCAGGTTTAGATCCATATAACACGAAAAAAATTCAAGAACTCATATTAAGATTAAAATCAAAAGGTGTTACATCCATTCTTGTGACCCATGATATGCCGACAGCTATTGCAGTTTGTGATAAATTTGCGTTTTTAAAAAATAAAGTGATTCAAGAACAAGGGACTATTGATCAGTTACAACAGAATAAAAATAGTCTTATTCATCAATTTATCGAAGGAAATATTTTATGATTAAAGTCAAAGTTGGGATTTTCATCGCCATTGGGTTAGCAACGTTGGTAGTGTCTGTTTTCATGTTAGGTTCAAACAAATCTTATTTTCAAAAATCTGTTTTAGTCACAACATATTTTGATTCAGTTCAAGGTCTTAACAACGGTGCTATTGTTTCGATTGCGGGTGTTAAAATTGGCAATGTTGAATCACTTGATTTTGATGATATCAAAAACTTAGTAAAAGTGACTTTTTTAATTGATGAAAGCTTTGCTTCAAAAATAAAATCAGATTCAATCGTTGAGATTAGAACCCAAGGAGCTTTAGGTGATAAATTCTTATTTATTACCCCAGGAATCGCAAAAGATTATGTGCAAAAAAATTCTATTCTAAAATCTGAATACGGCACTGATATCATATCTGTATTTAGTAAGCGTGGTAGCGAAAGCGAAAAGATTTTTGATACTTTAAATCATATTAATAAAATCGTCGAAGGCATCGCTGCCCAAAATAAATTACCCAGTGTGATTAGTAAACTTGATAGTGCCGCAGGAAACTTTAACGAGGCTTCTCAAAAAATTAATACAGCTTTAAAAAGCGGTAAATTAGAAAGCTCAATCGACAAATTAGATAATATTCTAGAAAAAATTGATAACGGCCAGGGTACTTTAGGTGCGTTGATCAATGATAAATCAATTCACGAAAGAATGCGATCAATTCTGGGTGCTGGCCAAAAGCAACAGCAAGTAAAATCAATTCTTAAATCAAGCGTTGAAGAATAAGAGTGACTGTCACCTTTACTTCTTAAAAAACTTACGAAGTTGTTCTTTGAACTGTTCATCGTGTGTGTAGGGAACACTTTTACGATCTAATGTCAGTCTGATATCTTTAACCATATTTTGTGAAAATTTTTGATTGATTGAGTTTTTAATTGCTTCAGACATGAAATTCATTTGGGTCATCCATGTCGAATTTTTCACCCACAAAGTTAACACACCTTGATGATATGAAATCGGTTCACACGATTCAGCGGTCGTTTTTCCGACGATATCAGACCAATTCATCCATAGTTTCCACCGCAGAAACTGATCGGCGACAGGGCCTTTTTGATCAGCAAAGAGATTACTTAGAACCTCAGCCCCTGATTTAAATTTAGCTTTAAAATCTTGATTCGACATCTGGTTGTTTTCTATCCTAGTTAAATAGTGCAGTCATCTTAAAAGCCGTAGATTTGATCTTGCTCTTGTTCAACTTTTTGAACTTCCGCTGATGTAATACACTTTTTATATGCTGCTGTGGGCTTACCCTGCTGGCTGCGATATCTCATAACATCTTCAGACTGATTGGGATCTAAACGCACAATACCGCGACTATCCTTGCAAACTTCTTTACCTGATGCACCAATACTGCAATTTTTCCATGTGGCTGAAACGACGATTCGGCCGTCTCGGGTCATGTTCGGAAAACCCACAGGTTGAAACATTTTTTTGTTATTTCCCATGTAGAAATTAAGCCCTAATTCAGAATCTCTGACGTGCAATCCGTTAATAGGAAGTTTTGTTCTTTCATCTTGTACTAAACTAGGTCCTGACCACATCACTGGTGGTAATTGACCGTCAACTTCTAAACCTAATGCCGCTTTCTGACTCACTTTACCTAAATCATCTACTTTTTCACAGCGACCTCTGTCTAAGATTCTATAAATTCTCATGGTGACTTCACCATCTTTAGGACTGACTGGCATTGCACTTAAATACTGACCTGACGGAGAAATCATCGGCTGAAAATAAATATTTCCCTCTGACGGATTTAAGTTTTCACAAAGCTTATAACGTTTTTCATTTTTGGCTCGGTATCTTCCGTTTTCATTCACCATATCTGTTTCACTCATGTACAGAATGCCTTTTCCCATATCAGAACCGCGATTAAATCCGCTACTAGCGCTATTATTTGGCCACGCTATAGATCTAATTTTAAAGGCGTTTGCATTTCCACCTTTTAATTCAGTGGACGCCGCATACCAACCCGATTCACCAGCCTTAAAATTGGCTGTTGAGTTCTTGCCATTTTTTTTGATATCACTGATTTTATGATGTTCACCATTCACATTCACCACAAATCGAAATGTAGACAGCAAAGCGAAAGCTTCATTCGCTAGCGGAGTTTGATAAGCGTAGGCTTCTAAATTTTCTTGCGATGCATTTTGTCTGATTTCTAATAATGTCACTGAACCTAAATGTGATCCCGAATCACTTCTTAGAATATAACGACCGTCAGGACTAACCCGTTGGTACTGCCCGGTTCTTTCATCATTTTCTGAACCACTTTTTGACATCCCTGCGTAGGGAATATATTCGTAAGCTGGCACACATTGATCGGCGTTCACTGCATTTGAAACTACACTCAACACTAAGACTGAAATTAATTTTTTAAACATTATTTTAACTCCGTAGCAAACTGATTAATCATATTTTCAAAATCAACTGGTGTATTCACACCAACAATTCTTTTAGATTGAATTTTTCCGTTGTTGTAAACAATAACAGCAGGGTAATGAAGTGTCGCATCTCGCATGTAAAGATCCACTGAAGCTAGTTTTAATAAACTTTCAGTAGATGCTAATTTACGATCATTGAATTTTTCCTTAATTGTTTTTAGTGCGGTATCAGCTTCATTAAATGAAACATCATTTGCTAATACAGCTGTAAATTCAAATTTATTTTTTTTAGCTAAATCTGCATACTGTTCAAACAATGCAACTGAATAAACCATTTTAGGTGACCACATATAAATGAGACCTTTTTTATTTTTACCGACCAGTTTAGCTAAGTCCTGATCTGTAAATGGTTTTGATTTAGAATCTTTTTTCTCGTCATATAATTTAAACTGTGCTGTCTTTTTTTGGCTCGATTTACAGTCTTTATTTTTAAATTTATAAAAATGTTTAGTTGAGCTTTCATAAGTCACTAAGTTAACACCGTCTTTGTTTGTTTCAAAAGCCACCCAGTGGCCGATTTTTTTAGATTGAATTTTATAGGCTTTATTTGCGTAACTGATTGAATCTGTTTTTTTCCATTTGGCATCTGGTGCAAAGTCAAATTTCGATAAAACTTTTTCCAGCTGCGGACTGCACTTGATCGGTTCTGGCCAATTCAGCGCAAAACTGATTTGACTAATAAAAGGACCAACAAACAATGCAAAAAAAACATAGGACATAGCACGTGACATATTAACCTCAACTCTTATATCTATGTTAATAGCTGGATTTGCCTTATAGAAGTCCAGTAATCACCTATTAAAAAATAGCCATATCTCACTTGATTTTTTTTAACTTAAAGTCTATTCAAAGCCCATGATGTCAAAAACAATCACAGTTGTAGGTGCCGGGTTAGCGGGCAGCGAGTGCGCCTTGCAATTAGCTGACAAGGGCTATCAAGTTCACTTGATTGAAATGCGATCTATTCAACTTACCCCAGCGCACAAAACTGAAAAATTTGCTGAACTTGTTTGTTCAAATTCATTTGGCAGCATGGCTGAAGTTTCTGCACCTGGGCAGTTAAAATGGGAAGCTGAAAAAAGAAATTCTTATATTTTAGATTTAGCTAAAAAAGCTTCTGTCCCTGCTGGACAAGCTTTAGGGATTGATCGCGAATTGTTTTCTCAAGCGGTGACTGACAAAGTTAAATCTCATCCGAACATCGTGATTAAAAATGAAATTGTTAAATCCATCGATGATATTCCACGACCCGCAGTGATTGCCACAGGCCCCTTGACTGATGAGCCCTTAGCCCAAAGTTTACAGAAGCATTTCGGTGATGAATTTCTTTATTTTTTCGATGCGATTGCACCCATTATTGACGCCGATTCAATCAATACTGAAATCGCCTGGAAAGCGGATCGTTATGGTAAAGGTACAAACGACTATTACAACTGCCCGATGAACAAAGAACAGTACTTAGCATTCGTCACTGAAATTAAAAACGCACGAAAAATTGAACCGAAACATTTTGAAACAACAGAATTTTTTGAAGGCTGTATGCCCATTGAAGTCATGGTTGACCGTGGGCCACAAACTTTGCGTTTTGGTCCGATGAAACCCGTTGGACTTGATGACCCAAGAACTGGGCGCTACCCGTATGCTGTCGTACAGTTACGGCAAGACAACAAAGAAGCCACAGCTTACAACATTGTAGGTTTTCAAACCCGCATGGCCTACGGCGAACAGACACGTGTCTTTAAAATGATTCCTGGATTAGAAAATGCTGAATTTTTAAAATTAGGAAGTATTCATCGCAATATGTTTATCAATACCCCAAGAAGATTAAATAAAGATTTATCAAGCAAACATGACCCGTGGTTATTTTTTGCCGGACAAATCACTGGTGTTGAAGGTTATTTTGAATCAACGTGTATTGGATTACTTGTTGCTGATTTCATTGATCAAAAATTAATGGATACAACATTTTGCCCACCACCGCGGGCTAGTGCCATGGGTTCACTACTAGAAGCAATAACTGATCCTTACCGTGCGGGACAATTTCAACCCACTAATATTAATTTTGGATTATTACCGCCGTTAACTGAAAAAGATCTGACAGAAGAACAGCAAAAAACAGTTCGCACTGATAAAAAATTGAAGAAAACCTTACAAATAGAAAAAGCCCAGAAAGCATTTGCTTCGTGGGCTTCTCTTAATTAATCAATTTAAGTTAACAGTTATAGAACTTTAAATTCCCCATCAAATTCATTTGATAGATCATTAAGGTCTCTGTTTGTGTTTGGACCTGTTGCAGGATCCATCTTGTCGATGCTATCAAATTCGCCTCTGAAATTAAGCAACTTTTTAGTTACGTTTGTTACGTTAGCGCCGATGCCATCAACAGCACCTAATATGCGTGCAACACGTTCAGCAGAGAAGCGTGGCGATTGAACCTTAGTAGCTTTAATAGGAAAGTTTACATTCTTAGGACAGTTTTCAGCTTTTTTATCCCAACGACAAATCATTACACCTAAAATATAATCGTTTTCTTCTTTGATCTGAGCTGTTGTCATGCTTCCGTAAAATTGATTCATATGATCTGTTTTACTGCGATCATTAATTAAACCATCAACAAACTGAACGTAGTCCTTATTAAATTCATGCGCGTTTCTGATAAATATCGCATTATTTGTATCCATATAATATGAACGTGTATCAGCATTCGCAGAACCAATAATCACATCATCACCTAACACAGAAATTTTTGTATGAAGTGACATCCCTTTACCTAAAGCAGCTGCTTTGTATTCGTAGTAATCAAGTATTGGGAACCAACGTTTGAATTCTGAATTTCCAGTTTGTGTACGTTTTGCATTGTGCGAAGTTTCTGCAGCTAATAATCCGTTATAATGTTTGATCAATTCTTGTAATTGATATCTGGCAAAAATGTTAATCACATTTAAATCAGTTGTCGCAAATGAATTTGTTAATAAAGTGATTTGAACACGTGAACAATCGCCGTAATCACCGTTTAGCATTTTCGCTATTTTATGAACTAAACCTGATGGCATAAATAAATAAGCTGAATGCAGAATGATCCGTTTGTCTTTTCCTGTTTGTTGGCTGACTTTACATGCATTTTCTAAGCCGCGGTACCATAACTGGTGAATGTTTTTATTGAATTTAGATTCTGCACCAATTCTTGAACCCACAACACGCTGTGCTTGGACTGCTTTAACATTGAAAGATGTATTTTCAACGTAGTACATTTGCGAAGTTCTTAAATCATTTGACGATAACTGGTTAATATTTGGTGTGTAAGAATCACCACCTTTCCAGTTATCACGATAATTTTTTTTGTTTGTGTTTGCATAATTTTTTTCATAGTTAGCTTTGCGATCGTTCATGTCTTTTTTAGTATTCGCGATACGAGTTTTTGAATCCACATAGCTTGGTTGTTTAACAGCAGTTTCTTTTAAACATTGACCTAACATTTCTGGTTTTAATTTACCAGCCAACACTGAACCCATACAAATCATTCCTGATTGGCCTAAAGCTTCAGGATTTGAAATGGCATCATTTGGCATGATTCTTTGAACTTTACTTAAAGCCGCAACCATTCCAGAAAAATTAAATGTTTTATCGAAACTTCTTTCTAGTTCAACAGCTCCGCCAGGACCAGTTTCTGCTCTGAAATCTGTATCGACGAAGATGTATTTTCCATCGTTACCTAATCTTGATTTCATGTGGTATGAATCTTCTACGTTTCTTCCACCTAGTTGAAATTCACGACCATCAACAACTAACAATTTATGATGTGTATAATCAGTAATATGATCCCATTCTTCACCATGAGTTGTTTTTTGACCTGGAATCACTGTTTCATCCATGATTGGCAAACGACCTGTGATCTCATTGACGATTGGATTTAATTCATCAGAATAAAGAACCATCGCAATAGCTAATTTAATTTTTGCAGAAATTGCATTTTTAAATTTTGCTTCAAAGTACAATTTAGCAAAATCTTTTAACTGTGCAGATTCCTCAGGTGAAGGCTGACTATTTTTATAATCTGCAGGATTAATTTGTGCGCCTAATCCAATAGCCGTTTTCAATGCAACAGCATTTTTACCATATAAACCTGATAAAAATAATTGCGAAAAAAGTGTCGTTTCTTGCTTAGATAATTTCGCCATCACTTGGGCTTTAGATTTTGCACAACTGTCAGCATCTGGTTTAGCAATTTTAGGACAAGGTAGTGTCACATACTTTGCATCTTCTAAAATTCTTTTTGTTGGAAAATTGTAAAAACGAATATCCATATTGCTTCCGCCTTCAGCGGCCATCATTTGGAATAAATCTAGTTTTCCGTAATTTGTAATAAAGTCGACAAGTAATTTAACTTTAACGCCAGATTTAGCTTTGTTAATCAACTCACTTGTAATTAAAGATGATGAATCGTCACCTGCATAAATAAAATAAGTTAAACGAACTTCTTTTTGCGCTGATTTAATCATCGCTAATTTACTATCAAATGAAGCATCATTATCAATGATCACTTCAGCTTCTTTTAAGTTTAATTTACTTGATGAAGAGTATTTTGTGACTTCTGCCGTTGTTAATGCTCTTGCTGGGCTTTTCTCTCCGAATCTTTCAGCATAGTTCAACTTATTGCTTTCGATAATTGCAGCTACATCAGCAACACCGGCTACATTTCTGTTTTGATTTTTGTAACTTGATACGCACGAAACAACGCCCGCACAAAGTATGACTGATAAACCGATCAAAGAATAAACTGACTTCATTTGCATAAAACTCCCTTTATATCTAAAATTAATAGACAACATTGTTTATAATAGTTGAATACTTAAACTATTAAAGTCTAATTGATTTTCAGCCCGACTAAGGTCTGATGACTAACCCGAATGTGATAACTGGCTGTCTTAAGTTTATGAGTAAAAACAGGAAAATTTTGCACCCCTTACTTAGCAGCGCATTGGCTACCTTATCAAGTCCACCATATCATTCGAGAATGCTTAACTACTAAGCACATGAAAATGTTCATTTTTAACCGTGACCAAAGAGCTTTTTTTGTTTATTCACCCCTCTCGTGCGAATGAAATCAATAGCTGCTGCAGCCCTTATTTTATGTCTTTCATTTGTGGTTTTAACAATCAATGGCCGCGCTGAAGCTTACTCATCCCAGCGTCATCAAACTAAAGCGACTGAAATCAAACTGCGCCACGCTTACGAAGCTAAATATTTTAAAATGTCAGTTCTCGAATACAAAACATTTAAAAATGATATACAAAAAGAACTTCCGACATGGAAAAAGCATTTCAAAAAATATTCAAAAAAATATAATGTCCCATGGACATTAATTGCCGCCGTCGCCTATCAAGAATCACGTTGGAATGAAGATGCCATCAGCTACACAGGCGTTAAAGGTTTTATGCAGATCACTGAAAAAACTGCTAATTATATCGGAATTGATGATCGTGAAGATCCAATCGAAAGCATTCAAGGCGGGGCTTATTACCTGAGGTATTTATTTGATAAGACGCCAAAAAATTTAAGTAATGTTGATCGCTGGATACAGGCCTTAGCGGCTTATAATGTAGGTTTAGCCCATGTCAGCGATGTTCATCGTTTAGCTAAAATAAAAAAAGTCGATGCTTATCAATGGACAAATTTAAAACGCCTTTTGCCAGAACTCACAAAACATAAAAACAAAAAGCTTTTACGATATGGTTTAGCCCGTGGTCATGAAACTGTGGCATTTATTGAAAATGTTATCAGTTTCAACGCGATTTTAAATTTTCACTTTACTCAACAGTTGCCGACTTCGCCAGATTTCTTGGCTGATCTAGACTAAAATACAAGTTTATCTGAAATTCGACATTTTGTTGATTTTAAGATAAATTTGGGTTAAGGTAGATTTATCTGAAATTCGACATTTTATTGATTTTAAGATATTAAGGAATTACATGGGTTTTCTTGGGCGCGAAGAAGAATTAGAACAATTAAAGCAAATTAATGACCTCAATAAGGCCTCACTTATTGTTTGTTCCGGGCGAAGGCGTATTGGGAAAAGTACGCTGATTGAAAAATACGGTGAAAAATTTAATCATTTTATTGAAATTCAAGGGCTTGCGCCTCAAAGCAAACAAACGAATCAAGATCAGCTTAATCATTTCGCTAAAATATTTGTTACTCAAAGCAAAACACCCTCGATCCAATTCAAAGACTGGACTGATGCCTTTTTAATTCTGAATCAATTTGCTAAAAATAAAAAAGTTTTGATTTTTCTAGATGAAATTTCCTGGATGGGGGCTCATGATCCAGATTTTACTGGTAAACTCAAAGTGGCATGGGATACACAATTTAAAAAGAACAGTAAGCTGCAACTTGTGCTTTGCGGCAGCGTTTCGTCATGGATAGAAAAAAATATTTTAAGAAGTAAAGATTTTATGGGAAGAATTTCTTTGGAACTGCATCTTGAAGAGTTACCTTTAAATATTTGTCATCAGTTCTGGGGTGATAAGAAAAATCGAATCTCTTCATTGGAAAAATTTCAAGTTTTGTGTGTAACAGGTGGTGTACCACGTTATCTTGAAGAAATTAATTACAAGAAACCTGCGGAAGAAAATATTAAAAATCTGTGTTTTGAAAAAAATGGTCTTTTATATCTTGAATTTGAAAAAATCTTTAATGATATTTTTGAAAAAAGAGCACCGATTTATAAAAAAATTGTCCAACATTTAGCAACTGGCTTAAAAACATTTGTAGAAGTTTGTGATCATTTAAATACTGAACCTAACGGAGCTATTACTGGATACCTTAAAGATCTTGAACTATCAGGATTTATTAGCCGTCAATACGCTTGGGATTTAAAAACACGAAGGAAAAAAAACAACATTAGCCATTATCGCTTAAATGATAACTATTTAAGGTTTTATTTAAAATATATTGAACCGAATAAAGATAAAATAGAAAAAAAATTATACAATTTAAAAAGTCTTGAAAACTTATCTGAATATGAAACCATTATGGGCTTTCAGTTTGAAAACTTAGTGTTGCATAACCTTCAATCTGTTTGCCAGAAATTAAAAATTAATATGCTATCTATACAGAATGCTGGAAGTTTTTTTCAAACAAAAACCTTAAGACAAGAATCGTGCCAAATTGATTTGCTGATCCAAACCAAAAGCACACTTTATATTTGTGAAATAAAATTTAAAAAATTAGTCGATAAAAGTGTGATTGATGACGTTCAAAAAAAAGTAAGCAAACTCAAGGTCTCTAAAAACTTATCAATTCGACCAATACTTATTTATGCTGGCGAAATAGCCCCATCAATTGAAAATGAGGGTTATTTTGATCAAATCTTATCCTTTTCAGATTTATTGGATTAAAGCTTTACTCAACAGTTACCGATTTCG
>JAYUQO010000046.1:0-5488 GCA_043756765.1 Bdellovibrio sp.
TAACAAATTCAGTATTCGTACCAATTTTTTTAATACGATTAAATGGCTCATCGTACTGATAAGCAATAATTTTTTGATCTGGTCTTTGAGTAGAAGCTGGCTGCCTATCTAAATTGAACGAATAATTTGTTGTTGAATTAACACCATTAACGAGTGGTGCTGTATAGCTAGATAAAAAATCAAGACTATTGAAAATTGATTGGTGATCTTGAGTATTTGGTAAATTCAAGTTTGTTAAGTTTGAATTAGCATCATAGTTTGATAAAATGATTCTACTATCAGGTAAAGTTGTTTTTAAAACTTTACCTGAAATATCATTTTCAAAAAGTGTGATTCGTCCAATTGGATCTGTGATTTTATTTAAATACCCAAAGCTATCGTAGCTATAAGTCGTAACTCTAGAACCTTGCATTTGTTTTGATCTTTTGATGTTGCGAAAGCTGCAGTAGGTAAACAAACAGAAATTAATAATAAGAACACACTTAATGTTTTTAAGTTGGTCGGTTTTTTCAAATTACATCCCTTAGATCTGTTATATTTGGTCTTAACATTTCGGCAGGACTAAAGAATAGTTGAGAGATTTTTTGCAAAATAACACAAAAAATATAATTCTAAAAATAAGACGATCTATATTGATATATTTTTAACAGCTTTTTGATATTGACAAAAAGCTTTACGGCGTCTCAACTGGCGGTTGTTCAGTCGCAGGTTGATCTATAGGCGGCATAACTTCTTTAGCTTTATCATCAGCCGTGGCTTCAGCGATAAACATTAAAATTTCACCTAAATCAAGACGATTTGTTTTCACATCCCAAAGCTCTGGTTTATCAATAAAACTTAAAAATTTAAATGTTTCACTAAGACCTTTTGGTGGACGTTTATATTTTAATAAATACATAAACACACCAGGATATTTATGTTCCTGTACGACCCCGCCGCCCGTAATACCCTTTAAGACTAACTTGATTGTTGGTTTAAACACCGGAAAAGCCATCAATGCTTCATCTTTAACTAAAACCCCGTCTAAATTAGTGTCGTATTTTTTATATATAGATTCGATGTATTGCACCACATGCGGGTAAAGATCCATATCCACAAAAGCCACAACTTTTTTGTCGTTCACAATGTGCCCAGACGTTTTTAATATCCCCAAATAAAAGGCCTTATTCTGCACAATCGTGAATTGGTCTTTAAGATTTAAGTAACTAGGTATTTGATCAAAGCCTGTGGCACTTTCCCAATAAACATTTAATAAACAGTCTTCAGAAACTGTGGTTTGGCTGTTCGTTAAATCATTAAGTGGTGGCAAGCACTTTTCGATCACCACTGGTTTTATGTTTGCAGCACGGCTTAGCCCCGAAGCAACATGTAATGCGATATCATGAATTTCTTCAAAACTAGCATAAGCATCACCATTAGCACGCAACACGAACAAGTTGGCTTCTCGAAAACGGCTAGAAATAAATGTCACATTTTTTTCTTCCATAAAACCAAGGCTAACCAAAACTGGTTTTACTATATTAAATGGCACTTGCAGTTCAGGTTCAGTTAAGCCAAATAAAGTTTGTACATTCACAAGTTCTGTTGAAAATGAGCGAACAAGAAATCTAGCCACATTTTGTGAAAGTAATGATTTGTGAAAATCAATATGCGTAATAAAACTGATTGGAGACAAACTAAAATCAAGCTGACCTTTTGAATTAAAATTCAGTGGGTATTTGGTTTTATGAAGTCTGCGAATTTCACCAAACATATCACTTTCCACTGAATCAATATCAAAATCTAACGTCGATTTTTTTATAATTTCTTTGAATTGAGTGTATTCAAGTTGAGTTGTATCTTTAAAGACATCAAATGATTTTAATTGCAGGTCTAAAGCGCGGCTTAATTCAGAAAATAAATAATGGATTGAATCTTGATCAATAAATGTTTTAACACCGCCACCGTTTAGTCGGCTCTCAGGGCTTCTAAAAACGTTGCTCATCAGTGTGATCACAGTAGCTTGAAGATTTTTTAGTGTCACAGCAGTCGGTAAGTCAGCAAAAAACTGGGTATGGTAAAGTAAATCAGCCACTTCAACATGAGTTAATTTTTTACTATTTTTTTGCTTAATAATTTCTAGTAAAATTGGTTTTGATGCAGCAATTAAATCTTTTAGATTTAGATTAAATTCTTTTGTGAAAACACTGTATGGCTTAACAAATAGTTCGTATTCATATTTTTTAAGAAAAATTTGTGACCCAAACAAAAGTAATCTTTTGACGTCATCTTTGCGAATTAAATCAGATTGTTGATTTGAAAGCGCCCCTTTAAGTGAAAAAAGCAGATTAACCACTTCATTAGTTTTAGTTGTTAAACGCAATTCATCAATCAATTGATTCGCGTTTAAATCATTTAGCATTTTTAAGATTTGGGCTTTAGTGATTTCACCATCAATAAGATCTGATAAAGCAATAACAGCTAAACTAAAATCTTTTTCAATAGTTCTAAATTCAGTTTTAGACATAGGTGTGTTTGTTGCCAGATTATTTTCAATTAAATCAATGTAGCTTAAAATCAGGCCCGTATTTTTAGTGAACGTAGGGATTTTATTTTGAAATAAAGCAATGTCTTCGCTTTTCCAAACACCCGCCTGAGTTTGTTTTTGACCTAAAATAAATTGCTTAAGAATATCAGCGTCTTCAACAAGATCTAAGGTGATCACATCATCTGTAAATATAGCATAAGCTGACGCTACCAGATCATAAATTTGCTGATTGGTTAAACCGTTTTTTTGTTGTTCAGATAAAATAAGTTCTAAATAATCTGTTACTTCAAGAGCGATATCAGAATAGACTTTCCATTTACGATTTGTTGTCGCCGTAATATCTTGAACAAGAAAATATTCATAACGTAAGTATTCAAAATAGATTTGGTGAAATGTCTTAGCAATGACTAACCAGTCATTTGATTGAATAGCTGAGCCCCCACCAACAAGATTAATTTTAAAATTAATCACAAAGACTTTAGTTTTTTCAATAGTTGTAACAGTTTCGGGTTCAGCTTGGGCAAAAATTGCTGCTTGCTTAATGAATTCCATAAAATCATTAATTTCATAACTCAAGCCTGATTGTACAAAAATGCCGAAGATAGCCTGAATACTGCTGTTTACCTCAATTTTTTTTGCTTGAAAAAATAAATCTTTATCTTCATCCGAATACGCCGAGAAATCTTTTTTAGATAGCAAAAATAACATGTCATCATTTAATTCTGCTACGGGTTTTTTAAGATTCAGAATCAACCGCGACAAGCGGATAACTTCTTGCGCTGTTAACTTTGTTTGATCTCCACCGACTAAAGTTGTTTTTAATATCATGATTTGTTTTAAAAATTCTGGATCAATTTTTTGCGAAGGATTTAGAAAGTTTTTTTCAACAAAGTAAGACAATTCATTCGGTAAATAAATGCCGTCTTCATCACCTTTAATATTATCTTTGAAGGCAATTAAAACCTGACTGATACAAACGACCGCTTGTTCTATATTTTGTTTTTGGGCCGTGCCCAGAAAGAATAACTTAAAATCATCAACGGCTTGATTAAGACATTTTGAACTTTGAATTTCAACAGGCTTTGTATCAATCGGGGCTTCTTGAAGAACAATCCCGCAGCTTGACAAGAAAATAAAAAAGATCGCAATCTGGATGGCCTTAATAGGCATAATTTAATCCCGAATAAAAACGGTCATTGGATTTATATTTATTAATGAAATGATCATCATTTTGCTGAACGCCAGTTTCGACACCCAATATATCCATACCTAATTTTAAGTTCAAAGCCTTGATAATTTCAAACCTTTGTTGAAATGACAGGACCGATCCCTTTTGAACCTGGTCATAGATCCATTCAATCTGACTAGTTTGTGGCCGGGTTAAAAAAGCATAATACGACAGTTCCGCTCCCACTTTAAAAGGTTTAAAATACTGTTGTCGGTATTTGGTGAAAGTGAATATGTTTTCTGATCCATCGAAGTTCAGATCCTTAATCGATCCGCCGTTAACAAGGGCATATGCCACATAAATCGATTGGCTTAATTCATCTGGCGAACGTATTTGAGAACGTATTTGATACGCTACTTTCAACGATTGAACATCCATTGACGAAAGTTGCTGTAAAGAACGACCTTGCTTTGCATTTTGCTGTTCAGGTCTGTCATAAAGTGCCGACAGTTGCAGTACCCATTGATTTAAACCGACTGTGTAATCGAAATGAAAAGTATTAGAGTAGTTCACTGCTGGTAAAAAGTTAACATTACCTGTTGCATCTAAATCGGCGTAAGTCTCGCGATCGATCACCAGCTGTGGCAATGGTCCGTATTTATAGCCCAGTTGAATTTGCGAAAGATTTTTTGTTTCAAATTTATAAGTGCTTGCTAATCTGAAAGAAGGATTATTCACGATTTTTTGCATCTCGTAGCTGTTGACTGAATAGTTGATGTCTTTTGTTTGGTTATTAAATACGAACTGGGCTGGTGGTCTTCTTGACCACCTATTTTGCGGAAGAGCTTTACCCTGTTCAATTTTAACTAAGGGTTCTTGGTTCGGTAAATAAATCGGATAATAGCCCATTAGTAATGAATACTGATCTTGTATAAATTCGTATTCAAATCCCATTAAACCTTGATGCGTATATTGCAAATAGTCTTGGGTAAAATACGGATGAATAAGTCCTAAATTAAAAGTTTCATCAGCCCCGCTGGGTCTAGTGTACTGTCTGCCAAACCCAAATGAATGAATTGTATTTTTATATTTATAATAAATTTCCGGAGCCGCTATATCTAGTTGCTGCGATAGCCCTGACTGAACATGAACAGCTAAATCAATTTTAGAACGCGATGAAACTGTTGTATTACTATATTCGTAACCTAGTGTAACTGCGTTTTCTTGTTTAGCATTATCGCCTTCAGAAACCACATATTGGTAGGAATTTAAATCAAATTTGAGTTGATTTAAGTCTGGCAAAGAATCAGAATCTGTTAGCTTAAAATACGAACTTTGTTGTTGGCTAACTTGCGCCAGTACAGTGGCTGGCAACAAAAAAACAGTCATAAAAAAAGTGGCTGAAATAGTGATAAAAATTTGCATTCGGCTATATGATATTTAGCTCTGATCAGAGTCAAATGAATGACGCAAAAATGTAAACAACAACATGAATTGACTCTGAGAATGAAAAAAATTCAAATAGAATCAAATATAGACTGGGGTGAAATCTATGACTAATAATTCAGCACTGAACACACTATTAGATACGATGTGGAATGACTATTGCAAAATGAACCCACAAGCCCGTGATATCTTCAATGCCTTCACCGAACAGAAAAATGAAACGGTCATTAATGACCATATTGCACTCAGAACGTTTAATCATCCTAAATTAGGGCTGAAATCTTTAGCAAAACACTTTGAAAAATATGGCTATGTTGAACGTGGAGACTATTTCTTTAAAGAAAAAA
>JAYUQO010000047.1:0-5471 GCA_043756765.1 Bdellovibrio sp.
ATCAGGAAAAATAGTCTGTGGTTTTAAATCGCTGATGGCACTAGCAATTGTTTTTTCAGCTAATGAAGTTTCACTATCGGTCCAATATTGTCTAGCAATCAATAAACTTGATTCATAGTAAGCTTTTTGAAGTTCGATATTTTTTGGGGTTTTCTTTAAATCTTTGGTCAGCCATTTTTGGGCTTCTTTACGGGTTTTGATAGCTGGCTCACGTTGTCCGGTCATGCGGTACTTTGCATGAAGTTTTTTATAAATAGACCATTTTGTCGCTATTTGTTTTTCCATTTTTAATTGTAATTTTAATTCTTTGATTTCTTCTTGATCAGTTTTTTCAGCTGGATTTTGACTTATACTTACAGTGTTTAAATCAATTTCTTGCTGGTAAATTCTTTTTTCAATCGGCGTCATCACCGTAGGATCATAAATATAATCCTTACACTGACGGTGGGCGCGAAGCCCCGCTAAATTTTTTAGCGCAAAGTCAGTCTTTTTAGATAGATCAATCAATTCTTCACAGCTGATATCTTTGAACTTTCTTTCACCATCATTTTTTTGCGCTAACAATTGATGCTGAGAGCTTGAAAAAAGAAAAACGAGCGCGACTAAAAATTTACTTTTAAATTTATTTTTGAATTTACTTTTCAACATCATGTCATTTTATCATTTTTGAGCCGTAATCAGAAACGAAATTTCGTATTGAGGTGATTTATTGACTGTGTCATTGGACTTAACACGACGAAGATCAAGTCCACCTCCATTTTTCAACTCTCCAAACAATAAATCGTTCACGATTTTAGCTTTGACTAATTCGTTAATCTTTCTAGCGACAGGCCTTGCACCATAAATGGGATCGTAAGCGGCATCAGCAAGTAGACTTACAACTTCATCATTAAAAGTAAAAATAATATTTTTTTCTTTTAATGTTTGACCCAATTCATTTAATGATTTCGTCACAATTTTTTTGATCAAGTCTTTACTCAATGAATTAAAATAAACAATGCGGTCCAAGCGATTTATAAATTCCGGTGAAAATGTTTTTTTAATGGCTTCAGCACTTATTTGCTGATTAACTGACACCACTAAACCAATTGATCCTTTTGCGACATCCTGGGCACCAGCGTTCGTCGTTAGCACAACTAATGTGTTTTTAAAATCGATCGTTCGACCATTACCATCCGTAAGCCTACCGCCATCCATGATTTGTAATAAAATACTGTAAATATCTGAATGCGCTTTTTCAATTTCATCTAACAAAATCAACGAATACGGGTTTTGCGAAATCGCTTCAGTCAACTGACCACCTTGTTCAAAACCCACATAGCCTGGCGGAGCCCCAACTAATCGTGATACGGAATGTTTCTCCATGTATTCACTCATGTCAAAACGCTGAAATTTAATTCCTAGTATTAAAGCTAACTGCTTACAGATTTCTGTTTTACCAACACCTGTGGGTCCTGCAAACAAGAAACTACCCCAAGGTTTTTCTCTTTTTTCTAACCCACTTCGTGAATATTTAATCGCTTGGGTTAACGTATCGATGGCTTCATCTTGACCAAAAATAAATGTTTTTAGTTTCTGATCTAAATCTTGTAAAGCCGTTAATTCATCCGAATTTAATTGTTGCGCAGGTAATCCCGTATTTCTAGAAATCACTTCGGCAATTGTTTTTTCATCAACGATCCACGGTTTGGCTGTTTTGTTTTTTTCAGCGATCAGTTTTAAGTACGCACCGGCTTCGTCCAATAAATCGATAGCTTTATCTGGCAATTTGGCTTGAGTTAAATATTTAACTGATAATTCAACACAGGTTTTGATAGCTGGTTCAGAATACTGAACACCGTGAAATTTTTCAAAATGAGATTTAATATTTTTTAGAATATCTAAAACTTCATCGTGCGTGGGTTCGATAATATCAATTTTTTGAAAACGGCGGGTTAGGCCTTTATCTTTTTCAAAATTCTGGCGATATTCATGAAATGTCGTGGCACCTATACAAGGAACCTGGCCTTGGCTAAGTAGTGGCTTTAATAAATTAGCCGCATCCATTGATGATCCAGAAGTAGAGCCCGCACCCACAAGATTATGAATTTCATCAAAAAATAAAATCACATCTTTTCTTTTTTCAGCTTCTTTAACTATTTTTTTAAGTCGGCCTTCGAAATCACCGCGGTATTTTGCACCAGCTAGTAATGATCCTAAATCGACAGAATATATAATTTTATTTTTTAAAAATTCAGGCACATCACCTTTAACAATACGATCAGCTAAACTTTCAACCAAGGCTGTTTTTCCAACACCGCTATCACCAACGATCAACGGATTACATTTTTTCTTACGCCCTAAAGTATGAATCATTTTTTCAATAAACTGATCACGACCAATCAATGGGTGTGATTGATTTTTTTCAGCCATCAGATTTAAGTTTAAGGCAAATTCTTCTAAAGCCGATTTTTCACTTTTTGAATCAGCATCTATATCAGTCGCTAAATCATTCGAATTAATTTCATGACTCACGACTTGAATCACTTCAAACTGGCTAAGTCCGGCTTGTTTTAAACAAAATGCGGCGTTGGATTGCTCTTCATCAAACAAAGCAATCAACACAGAACTTTCTGACAAACTATCGCGTCCAGCACTTTGCATTTGTAAAGCGGCTTTATCGAAAACGCGATGAATAGACAAAGCTAAGCTTGGTTTCCAGTCTGTAACAACAGTAGTGCCAGATAAAGACATTAAGTTTTCTTTTTGTTTGGTGCTTAATTTTTTATTTTGATCGATATATTTTTTTAACAATTTCTTTAAATCAACAATGTCGACAGTAAACTGTTCAAGTATTTCAATAACAACGGGGGCTTCAAGTAAGCAATAGGTCAAATGCTCAAGAGTCACATATTCGTGTGACAGTGATGTCGCTAAATCAATGGCTTTGCCCAGTCTTTTATCTAGCTCTTTTGACAGCATAAGTTACGTTTCCTCTTCAATAATTGACTTTAGGGGATGTTGGTTTTGTTTAGAAAATAAATTAACTTGATAAGATTTTGTTTCAGCCACTTCAAATGAATAGACTCCACATAATCCACGGCCCTGTTTGTGAACATTGAGCATAATTTTATGGGCAGAAGACTCACTGTGTCCGAAAAATACTTTTAACACATGTGTAACAAAATCCATTGGGGTGTAATCATCATTTAGTAAAAATACATTATAAAGTTTTGGCTCTACTGTTTCAACGTCATCGGCAAATTCTGTGTCAGGATTTTGTTTTGTTTGATTCATAATAATACGTTCAGTTTATGTTAATGCACGTAATAATCAATAGGTCTGTATTTTATGATGCCCCCTTGTCAAAATAGATAAAACCAGACATCCTATTTGTGTTGGTCGTAAAAAACTCTACAAAGGACGTAATATGGTTTTTAGAAGAATTAATAAAAATAACAATAACAAAGGTTTCTCATTAGTTGAGCTAATGATCGTTGTGGCGATTATTGGTTTATTAGCAGCAATCGGGGTTCCACAATACGCAAAATTCCAAGCAAGAGCTCGACAGTCTGAGGCAAAATCTGCACTAGGCGCGTTGTACTCTGCAGAGCAAGCTTTCTTTCAAGAATGGAACTGTTATAGTTCTGACTTACGAAATGTTGGATTCGGTGTGACGGGTGTAAATTTAAGATACATAACTGGTTTCAGCACTGCTGCACCAGTAAATGGTTTTAGCTGTAACGCGGGTGTTCCTGCAGTGAATGTCGCTGGCTTTGCTTTATCAGATGGTGCTGATGCAGGTGCGGGCGCAGTTGTAGCAACTGCAACAACTGTAATGAATGCGGCTAGAACTGCAATTTCACCAGGAACTCAGTGGTCTTTGACAAATGCTCAAGCTGGTTTTGCTAGAGCTCACGTAACTGCTCAAGGTGTACTAAGTGTTGCGGCAAATCTTTTTACAGGAGTATCTGCAGGTGATCCGAAAAACTCTATCACTATAGGTGCTGCAGCTGAAACGGATGCTTGGACGATTAACAATCTTAAGACTATAGCTAATCAACAACCTAGATTATAATTCTTAACCAAATTCAAAGAATTAAAAAAGAAGCTCTTGTTTAAGAGCTTCTTTTTTTTTATGCTAATCCAATGAGTTATCTTTTTCTTCCGTTTCTACTAACACTTCAATTTTTCATTCAAGAAAACAAACCTGTCTTTATTAAAAACCCCGAAGACTATTTACCGCCACCAAAAGCCATTGAACATTTCACATCCGGATTAAAAATTGTGATCGCCGATTCGTTATGGTTACGTGCACTGCAAGATTTTGATTATTGTAATGATAAAATTAATGAACGTGACTGCGTGGGTAAATCTTGGTTGTTTCAGATTCTTGATTTAGCGACAACCCTTGATCCTAAATTTGAGCCCTCAATGTATCAAATTGGTGGATTAGCCTTAACTGTGATTATTTCTGATTATGCAGGTGCATCAGTTTTTTTTGACCGCGGGGTCGAACAATACCCCAAGGATTGGCATTTAAATTATGCAGCAGGCTATCATGTTTTGTATGAAGAAAAAAATAAGGTCAAAGCAGCAAAGTTGTTTTTAGCGGCAGCCGATAATGGGGCTCCGCCGTGGGTGCGTATTATGGCTGGGCGTTTAAGTTACGAGGGCGGGGATAAAGCCTTTGGCGAACAGGTTCTGCAGCAAATGATCGATACAAATCAGGATGAAAAATTGATTGAGGTCTTAAAACGTAGGTTGGATCAACTGAGATCTAAACACAACTAATTTGTAAATTATATTTTACTTTAAACTAATTTAGTATAAACTATAACTTATAATAATGAGGTTTTTGTGTATATTGCAAATAAAGCCAAAGAGGCACTTAAAAGCCTTGGTGTTAATATTAGAATTGCCCGCAAACGTCGAGAGTGGACGATTGCAGATCTAGCAATAAAAATGGGTGTATCTGCTCCTACAGTGATTGCTCTTGAAAAAGGGCAGCCTACCATCAGCACAGGAGTTTTAGTTTCTGCGCTGTGGACGCTTGGGCTTGAAAATGAACTTGTTAAATTAGTACACCCAGATGATGAGGTTGGCATTAAATTGATGACAGCGCGTCTTCCTCAAAAAGTAAAAGTTAAAAAAAGGAATTTAAATAATGATTTCTAAAGAATGTTACGTTTATTTTCAGATGCCGGAGTCATTTGAAATAGTGACTGTTGGTTTTTTAAAATGGCAAAATAATGGCGTGAACACAGATGTTGGCACATTTGTTTACGGTAAAAATTATTTATCAATTAAAAAATCTTTACCACTAGATCCGTTTAAGTTGCCACTTGAGGAACGCGAATTTCAAAATATGATGAACGATGGGCTGCATGGACCAATACGTGATGCAAGTCCCGATAGCTGGGGTCGATATGTTATTGAAAAAAACACCCCTGTAGCCGAACATCATCCGATTGGTTATTTGTTAAATTCAG
>JAYUQO010000048.1:0-15832 GCA_043756765.1 Bdellovibrio sp.
CAAGTACTTTTGATATTAATGTTTCACCGTAATTTTTGATTTTTATTTGTTTATAAATTGAAAGTGCAGATCGCACAAACGACAAAAGGCTTAGGTAACACCTAGGCTTTTTCTTTTTTCTATCCAGACACTCATCATCGTATGATGACGTGAGCCCTTTTTTACAAAGGCTCACTCATCCCAAGGATTAGCGGAAAGGATAAAATGTTTTGCTTTTTAGTTGTTAGGATTAACCTAACAACTTAAGCGCTAGCTGAGTATTCGTGTTAGCTTGGCTGAGAACCGTAGTTGCAGCTTGTAATAACACGTTATTTTTTGTCAACTCAGTCGACTCTGCGGCGATGTCTGTATCACGGATTCGTGAATTAGCTGCTGCATAGTTTTCTTCTGCTGTTAACAAGTTCTGTGATGTTGATTGAAGCCTATTTTGGAATGCACCAAAGTTTGCTCTCATCGCATTCACAGCATGAATTGCGTCATCGACCTGCCCTAGACCTAACTGAGCCTGTTCTTTTTTAAGAACATTCGACTCTGTTAACCCTAATGACTCAAGCGTTGAATTCGCTTGATCAGCTCTGAAGCTGATACGATCGTTAAATGGATCATTCTGTGTACCGACCTGAATATCTAAGATACCACCCTGTCCGTTCAGTAACGTTGTTCCATTGAACTTTGTACTCTGAGCGATCCTGGAGATCTCTTCTTTGAGCTGTTGATATTCAACATCGGTTAAGGCTCTTTCACGGTCACCGATTGTATCGGAAGCCGATTGAACACCTAACTCGCGAAGACGGACTAGCATATTCGCCACTTCACCCAAGCCACCTTCGGCAACTTGAACTAATGATATACCATCATTCGCATTTCTGTTGGCTTGCTTCATCCCGCGTATTTGCGCTTTCAAGCTTTCTGATATCGCCAACCCGGCAGCATCATCTGATGCCTGGTTAATTCTAAACCCCGAGGCTAATTTAGCCATCGAAGAATTCTGTTTTATCCCTAACGAATACAGATTTTTACCTGCATTCAGGGCTGCAACGTTTGTTGCTATACGTAATCCCATTTTATCCTCCTTGTAATGTATTCATCCGTGAACGTCCCTTTCCTTGGTTACGAATAGAATCCTTCCTATTCGTTAAAAAATAATTCAATCTCTAAAGCCACTGACAAGCTATTTCAATGACTGATATCAATTAAGATTTCAGTAACTGAAGCGCTAATGTAGGCTGCTGGTTCGCTTGCGCCAAAACAGCTGTTCCAGCTTGCAGCAGAATATTCTGCTTCGACAACTCTGTGCTTTCATCAGCAATGTCTGCATCCCGAATCCGTGAATTTGCAGCTGATAAGTTTTCTACGCTCGTCTGTAGGTTCTCTACAGTCGAATTTAGTCGGTTTTGAATCGCCCCAAAACCTGCTCTCAACTGATTCACATAACTTATCGCAAAATCAACTTGCGATAGCGACTCTTGAGCCGACGTCTTGTCTAAAATGTTTGATAGATTCAATCCTAAAGCCATCGTTCCTGCATCTGCAGCGGCGGCATCAAAAGAGATCCTATCTAACTCAGCTGAATTTTTGACTCCAATTTGGAAATCTAATAATCCACCTGTCCCGGACAATAAAGGTGTTCCGTTAAACTCTGTACTTCCGGTGATTCTATCTATCTCTTCAAGAAGTTGTGCATACTCTACGTTTGCTAAACTTCTTTCTTTATCACCGATCGTATCAGAGGCCGCTTGAACGCCTAATTCACGTAATCTAATAAGCATGTTACCGACTTCGCCTAAAGAACCTTCCGCAGTTTGGATAAGTGAGATACCATCCTGAGCATTTCTATTGGCTTGTTTGTTCCCTCTAATCTGGGCTTTCAGATTTTCAGATATCGCTAATCCCGCTGCATCGTCAGATGCTTTGTTAATACGACTACCTGAAGAGAGTCTTGCCATTGCTCTGTCCATACTGTTTTTTGTTCCCCACAATGCCTTTTGAGCATTGAGTGCAGTAACATTTGTACCAATTCGTAATCCCATAACTTCCTCCATGAAGTTGTCTCACCGTGTGTTCCACTGTGAGATAAGGTTTCAAGATCTAATCCATAAGATCTTGGAATCGTATAAGTCTTGTACACTTTTTCGGCTCATCCTGAGAAAACTTGAGACGTTTGTTTCACCTAGATTCACTTCTAGACTAACGACTGTCCTGTAATCGAATTAAACAGGTCGTGATAAAAATTTAGGACTAAAGGTGACTGTCACCTTTGGACGCGCTACGTAGAAATAGCTTCGATAGTTCGTGCGTTTCATACACGCTCATTTGTTCGTTCAGCCAAGCTAATTGTCTCTCGATATCATTCACAGATTCGTAGTGAGTATCGAATATAGGAAATACACATTTTGTAAAACCAATCGGGAATAAAACTGTCGAATACGGATAATTTTCAACTTTATCAGAAAGCCCTGCCTCTACTGGGTTTCTATAAACGTACTTGTACGCTGACGAATAATATTGGTTGTTATTTATAACTGCAGAAAAATATCTGCCACCAAATTTTTGATTTATTGCATGAGATTCTCTTTCGATATCTCGACTTAAGTTTCTCATAAAATATTCCATAAACTTATTGAGATTAGAATTTGGTGTTCTGACTATCATGTGAAAATGATTTGTCATCAGAACGAAGCTGTGAATTTCGATTTTAAAAGTGGCTACAAAATAGTAATTGATCTGAAATAAGTGACCACAATAAGTCTATTGGTAAAGGAAATGGATCCTTATTATGACTTCTGACTGTGACATGATATGGATATTGGTCCTGTAGGATACGTATTTTTCTGCCCATTAAAATCGCTGCTGCGAAGATAGGGCCAGCTTAAGTGCTTGTATAGATGGGTTAAGATCCGAAAAGGTGGCTGGCACTCTTAGACTTGTTGCAACAGAAGGTGCCAGCCACCTTTAAAAAGAATACTTTACCCGCTATGGAAATCAGAGATCCCATTCACGGTTCAATCTATTTAAATGAAGGCGAAGAAGCGATTATTGAATCGGTCGAATTTCAAAGACTTCGTGAAATAAAACAACTTGGTTTTTCTGAATTCAGTTTCCCCGGAGCTACACACAACAGATTTTTACATTCTATAGGCGTAAGTTACGTTGCAGGATTAGTCTTCGATAGTATTTTTCGTGCCTACCCTTTTACGAAAAGCCAAAATAAAATTCGTTTTAGACAACTTACTAAGTTAGCCGCACTTCTACATGATATTGGTCACGGCCCTTTAAGCCACACCACTGAACAGGTCATGCCCCAACTTAAAGATTTGGATATTAAAGTTTTCAACGATCAAAAAATAAACCAAGATCGACAAGCCAATCACGAAGACTACACGATCAAGTTTGTGACCGATTCAAACATCGCAGCTATTATAAAAAAATACTATTCAGATATTGACCCACTTCATGTGGCTGCCTTAATTGATAAAAATTTATCAGCAGAATCAGACATATATAAGGACGGAACAATAGACTTTCGTCCGATCCTTAGCCAAATCGTCAGTTCTGAATTAGATGCCGACAGAATGGATTACTTAGAACGTGATTCTTATTACTGTGGTATTAATTATGGAAAAATTGATCGCGACTGGTTGATACAAAACCTGACGCTAAATATACAAGATAACAGAGCTTTCTTAGCACTGAACCGTCGTGCGCTTTACGCTTTCGATGATTTTTTGATTTCACGCCATCATATGCATTTGATGGTTTACTTCCATCATAAAAGTATTATTTATGAAGAGATGTTGAATCTGTATTTAAATTCCCAAGATGTCCAATTTAAAATACCTGCAAAACTGAACGATTATGTTTCATACACCGATTACAAATTATACGAACATTTAGACACGGTTAAAAACGAATGGGCACAAAGAATTGCTGAAAGAAAACCGTACCGCGTGGCGATTGAATTACACAACCAAGATCTAGTCCGATCTGAAAATGTGATCAAATTATTTAAGGCCTCAGATATTCATTCGATCTGGGCCAGTTCGAATGTTCGACTTTCAAAATACCACGCAACGACAACAGATGATAAAATGAATATCTTTGTCGTTGATCAATATGACAAATGGGATAAACCCTCACCGATTGATTTGGCCACACAGATTTTTCAAAAATATGAAGGCGCACGCGTGATCGACCGGATCTACGTCGCCCCTGAAAAATACGACCAAGCTAAAAAGATTTTGAACGAAGAGAAGTATTAATAAAAACTAAACCCGCTCGATCACCATCGCGATACCTTGACCACCACCGATACACGCAGAACCCAGCGCGTACTTCGCATTACGACGATGAAGTTCGTAAGCTAATAAATTCATAATACGTGTCCCTGATGCCCCTAATGGATGACCAACGGCAATGGCTCCGCCATTCACGTTTGTTATTTCTGGATTTAGTTTTAATTCTTTTTCGACAGACAGATATTGAGCCGCGAAGGCTTCGTTCACTTCGACTAAATCCATTTGATCTAATGTAAGTCCTGCACGCTCTAAAGCTTTACGTGCTGCGGGTGCCGGACCAATCCCCATAATTTTGGGGTCACACCCAACACTGGCCCAAGATAAAATTCTGGCCATCGGTTTAAGACCATGTTTTTTAATAAAGCTTTCACTGGCAATCATTGAACAAGCGGCACCGTCCACAACACCTGATGCTGTGGCTGCTGTGACTAATCCATCCTTTTTAAATAAGGCTTTCATTGTAGAAATTTTTTCTAATGTAGCATCTGGTTTTGGATGTTCGTCTTTATCAATAATCAATTCACCTTTTTTGGTGACGACTTTCACCGGGCAAATTTCATCTTTGAAATAACCCAAATCAAAAGCTTTTTTATATTTCGCCTGAGACTTAATTGAATACTGATCGCACTGTTCTCGTGTGATCCCGTACTTTTCCCCAAGGTTTTCCGCAGTGATCGCCATCTGAATCCCCGCGTAAGCGTCTGTTAGTGCAGATGTCATATAATCTTCTAATTCAAAATTTCCCATGCGCAGTCCGTCGAATCTGACTTTTCTGGCAACGTACGGGATCTGCGACATCTGTTCAACACCACCGGCTAAGATACACTGCGCTTGATTGGTTAGAATCATTTCTGCTGCGTTCGCAATAGACTGAAAACCAGAACCACATAAACGATTCACGATATAAGCGCCACTATGAACTGGAATTCCCACTTTTAAACCCACGTGTCTTGCTAAGTACGCAGCGTCTGCGCCACTTTGAATAACGTTTCCGATAATTGTGTGATCAATATTTTCTGTTTTGATTCCCGAAGCTGCAATAGTAGCTAAGGCTGCAGTGACAGTTAAATCAGTGGCTGAAATATCTTTAAGACTTCCGCCAAACGATCCAAAAGCAGTTCTTTTTCCTGAAACAAGATAAATTTTTTCTGTAGTATTTTGCATTCTAAAAATCCTTTTTTAGACGAATGAATTTAAAATGTTGGAGATTTTAGATTACCAATTCCAACGCATTGATAATTCTGATTGATTAATGCTGTTTTGTACAGCGTGAGAAATAATTATTTCATTATTATTAGATATCGATTCAATAATCTCTGCTTTTGTCTGTTCTGATTTAGCATCGTAGTTGAATGCCGCTTTGATCCACCCCTTGTATTCTATTTTAGCCAGGGCTTGTACAGCTAATATTTTAAAACTAAATTTATGTTCTACATTCTTGGTATCTTTAAAGCCGCCTTCAACTTTCATGTTTTTTTCGACAGTTTCAGCAGCGCGACCTACAGCAGTTTGTCGTAAAGGTGTAACTTTCCAGTAATAAGAAATACCTTTGTCTGCCATCTTCGTAAAAATTTGCTGTTCAGTTTCGCCAGCTGTCATTTGATCAGGTAAAATTTCGGTGTTAATGACAACCATAAATGATTCTTGCTGAACATCATTGGGTAGAAATAATTTATGAGTCTTTTTCACATTCACATACTGACCATAAGCAGAAGAAGCAAACGAACACAGCATCAGTTGGATTAAAACTGCTAGTGTCATTAAAATGGATTTATTCATTTTGAATTCCATAAACTAATATATTACAAATCCTAGGCCAGCCAATTTAGCCAAAATGACTCTGATGATTATGGATGTCTCGAATTGATATCCACAAATTCTCTTCTCGAATATAGAAAAAGTGCCGTAATTTGTTAATCAGAAGTAATAACTACCCGATAACTAAAAGCGGAGAGCTTATGAAGTTAGTTACCTTGACAGCACTACTTTACACTAAGAAAGACATTCTAGATTCTCTAGATTATGCCTATACATTTCTTAATGAAAACCTAGATTTTAAAAATTTTTCCTGTGCCGAAGATGTAGAAAGATTTGCTAATTCAAAGGGAGAAAATGTAGAGCAAATCGTGCTTAAAAAATTTAACGGCAAAAAAAGTTTATTTGTTGTCACAATTGTTTACAACGCAATCATTGTCTATGACGGCTATAAGTTTTTGATAACTACCTACAGGCTGAAACAAAAACCAAAGCCGATTGATCCTAATTATCAACCTGACTATACAAATCTAAAAGAAGAACTGCTCAGATTATTTGCTGAAGCTAACGAAGATACGACGAAACTTGCTTCATAAAGTTTATATGTAATTTGTTAATCAGTTACTTTGAATTAAAATTTTTATCTGATTGATCAATTCTGCTTGTGCTTCATCTGTGCCGGAATTAACTGCACCAAAATAAATTGAATCAGCTTCTGGAGCCAATATGTATACTGCGTTGTTCATGGTATTACTACCCGCCATAGTATATCGCAATCCTTTAGAATTCTTTACGTAACCCCATCCGCCGATAGCAGCTTGATCTTTGTACTCACTAAAAAATACTTTTGCGATTTCTGGTTTTAACAGCAGAGACTGACCTTTAGAAGCATTCAACATGTCTTGTAAAAATTTTCCCCAGTCATCCATAGAGCAATGAACTGTTCCCGCTGGTCCTAAAAACTTTGGGTTATCCGACGGAGTTACTTCTTTCGTTAAATGTCTGACTGGCATTAACTTATTATCAATCATTGTATGGCCCAAAGGTTGATCTGGTGGGTTTATATTTTTGCTGGCCGCAGGGCCAAAACTACAACTTTTCATTTTAAGTGTGCTAAAGATTTTTTTCTTAATAATCTTTTCCCAAGGCTGTGCTGTGATTTTTTCTATAATAGCTCCTAAAACGACATAGCCTGCATTTAAATATTCATATTTTTCATCTGGCTTAAAGCTAAGATCTTCCTGGAAAAGTAATTTAATAAAATTTAATCGCTGTTGGTTTAGGCTTTCTTTTGATGTAAATGAATTCCCCCAAAAAGGTTGAAAATCAATAACTTCTTTTAGACCACTTCTGTGAGTTAGTAAATTTCTAATAGTTACGGGTTCTGTAAATTTAAATTTTAGATTAGGAAAAATTTCTTGAATTGATGTATCTAATTGTAGTTTGTTTTCTTGAATAAGCATGGCAATTAAAAAACTCGTCATACTTTTTGTACAGGATCCTATATGCCACTTATCATTTGCAGTTATTGTAAACTCTGAATCAACAGATCTTAAACCTTCATTTTTATTAACGACTAACTTTCCAGATACAATTTTTCGCAAAGCTATGGCTGGAACATGTTCACTGTACATTCCTGATTTCATAGTTGGCTTCCTTTGAGAGCTTACACAGCCGATAGTCGTTAAAATAAATATGGAAATTAAATATTTCACGATGACCTAATTATCGTTCTCATCAAGAACGTAATTTGATGGGTTCACTGCGACACCATTCACGCGGACTTCGTAATGCAGATGCGGGCCAGTGGATCTGCCCGTACTACCGATAGCAGAAATCACATCGTACTTAGAAATTTTTTGACCGATCTGAACAAAGATTTGTGAATTATGACCATATCTTGTTAGCACCCCGTAACCATGATCGATCGATACAAGCTTACCGTAAGTTTCATCCCAACCAGCAAAGCTGACTATGCCATCTGCAGGGGCTCTGACCGGTGTTCCTGGCGAGCCAATAATATCAAGACCTGCATGCATTTTCTGACGACCATTGATCGGATCTACACGGTAACCAAATCGTGAACCAATTGGACCACGCGCTGGCTTTATACTTGGAGTAGATGCTAACAAACTTTGACGATCAGAAAGTAATTCCCACAATTCAATGACTGATTGCTCTTTTAAATTTGAATCTTTCACGGCTTGATCAATACGAATCACAAGTGTTGTGTAATTCGAATCTGACTTGCGTGTAGCGACTTCGCCTTTCATTGGGTTCACAGGATTATCAGACTGATCGTTTTGACTGAGGTTTTCCATCTCTTCAGGAGATAATCTTGGTTCAGCTGTTTTATTTTTGTCAACATCAGCGATTTGATAAGCTGGAAAGTTTAATTTTTCAGGACGATCTTTTAATTCAATATCAGTGATCAATCTTAATTTATGAGTCATCTGCGTGACGCGGTCCATAGCTGATTGTAAAGATTCAAGTTTGACTTCGACAGTTTGAAATTGTTTTTGTAAATCTAAATTTTCTAACCGAAGTTTTTTATTTTCTAATGATTGCGCTAAAAGGCCAAAATAATCAATCAAGCCCGCCATTAAAGAAACAACAATAACTAGAATAAAAAATAATGAAATTTTAAAATAAGCATAAGGCAACCTGACTTTGAAAGTTTCTTTTTCATCACCAGTGATTAAATATAATGTTATGCTTTTGCGCTTTTCACTCATGCAGTCCGCTCATACGTCTTGGAAGTTCAACACAAGTACTGTGACATTGTCATCGCCGCCATGAGCTAGTGCCTGTTGAATAAACAACGGAGTCGTTTGATCCATCATATTGCCATTAAATATTTCACTCATCATCTGATCACTGATCATTCCGGTCAGTCCATCAGAGCATATAAGATAAGTGTCCCCTGCCGAAATTTCTCTCTCGATCATATCGGGGTATACATCACGTTCAAAACCCACACTTCGGGTAATCACATTTTTAGCAATTGTTTTTCTGGCGACTTCTTCAGAGAGTAAACCTAAACGAATTTGTTCGTTTACTAAAGAGTGATCTTCTGTCAACTGCCACACATAGGGTTTTCGATACAAGTAACAGCGACTATCGCCAACATTACCGACATAAATTTTTGAATCACGAACATAAGCCATCACCATTGTTGTGCCCATACCATTTAAGCGGGGCTCTTGTGTAGCGCGATCATAAATACGATGGGAAGCTTCTTGATACGCTTGCTGCATAACTTCTCGTGGGGAAAACTGCACGGCTTTTGGGTGACTTAAAACTTCTTGTGCAGTCTCGACAGCTAATGCAGAGGCCACTTCGCCGCCCATGTGACCACCGACGCCATCAGCGACAATAAACAGACCCAGCTTTTCATCAATTAGAAAAGAATCCTGATTGCCTGCTCTTTTAAGGCCTTTATCTGTTAGACACCAACACTGAAATCTCATTCATAAACAGTTTCACTTTGTTTATGACATGAGTCAAATAGCGTCACGAACGCTCAATCGTTTAGGCTAAGTTAATCACCTAGCTTTAAGTCTAGTTCTCAAAAAACACGACAAATGGTCATCACCGAAGTCTCAACTTCGATTGTCATACATCCGATAGTCTAGTAAATGTCTACGACTGAGGTTTTATGAACTCGCCTAACAAATTTCGAAATTTTATTGTTACATCGTTAGCGCTTCACTCTTTTGTTTTACTATTCATGTTCCTTGTACCAAAATTTAATTTTCAAAATAAATCAGAAAATATCGAAGTTGTTATAGTTGATGCAAAACCTATGGAAATAACTAAAGCAGATCCAAAACGAATTGTTGAAACCGATGAAAATAAAGCCAACGAATTAGAAAACAAAGACGCCAAATACTTGAGCGCAAAAAATAATACTGTTGATAAAGAAACAATCGCAAAATTAGCCGACACTTTTAAAAATAGTGATTTCAAAAAAGCTAGCAAGCCATCATTGTTTGGTGAAAAGTTTGATCCGTATTTAGCCTTAGAAAAAAACAGTTTAGAAAAGCAATTAAATAAACTGAAAAAAGCTAACTCTCAGCTGGCTGATTTAGGTGATTCATCGACAGCCACTGATAGACTAGAGGGCGTTGAACAAAATTTAAAAACTGCACTGAACACAAAAGAATATAAATACTATGGCTACTATCACCGCATTAAAATCCAACTGAATCAGTGGTGGCAACCCCAAGTCAGACAAAAGGTTTCACGTTTGATGACTCAAGGAAGAACTGTAGCCAGCGAAAACAGCAACAAGGTCACAAAATTAATCATTTTCCTGAATGAAGCTGGAACTCTTGTTAAAGTACAAGTTATCAGCGAATCTGGCGTACGCGATTTAGATGACGCAGCTGTCGAAGCCTTCAGGCAAGCAGCTCCGTTTCCTAACCCACCTAAAGGGCTTGTTGAAAACGATGGCTATATTAAAATTCGCTGGGACTTCGTAGTAGAATCTTAGACCATAATCCAAAGAGAATCTTAAGGCATTATCTTGCCAGTTCGGCAAAAAATCGCTATTTATTTGTGAGGCAAAGGATACAATATGTCGACAAATAAAAATACCACTTTAAAAGATCTTAAAGACCTGAATAAATCAACTTTAGATCGTATCGCTGAACGGGCCCATTACTTAGCTACTCAAATGATTTTCCAAGCCAACAATCGCGCTGATAAAGACAAAGGCGACCCAAAAATTGGTGGCCATCAATCGGCATCAGCTTCTGCATTGCATATCATGGGTGCTTTGCATCTTGTGGTGAAATCTGGTTTTGATCACATCGCTAATAAGCCGCATGCAAGCCCTACTGATCATTCATACAATTATCTTTTAGATTTATTTTTGAAAAATGATTTATCAAAATTATCTGAAGATGAAAAAAACACGGCGATGATGGGTCTTCGTAAATATTCTAAAAATGGTGAACCCGTTTTTCAATCTTATCATTCAACTTACGATTCTGATCATCATAATTTTTTCCCATCAGGAACTGTGGGTATTCCACCAGTTCAAGCTGGCTACTTAGCTTTGGCTTATCGTTTTGCAAAAGAACATAACTACGAAGTACCAGATGCTCACTTCTGGGCCTTATCCGGTGATTCTGAATTTCGTGAAGGTTCAATGTATGAAGCTGTTCCTGATTTTGCTGATCGTGAAATCGGAAATGTGACATGGATGGTGGATTACAATCGTCAATCACTTGATGGTCACCGCATTGTGAATCAAAAAATTATGCAAGGCACTGATGCTGACCGAATTGAAAAATCAATGGCCGCTAACGGTTGGGAAGTGATTCAAGTTCGTCACGGTTCAAAACGTTTAGCTTTATTTAAAAAACCTGGCGGAGACGTTTTTAAGAATTTCTTGGAAAAAGAACTTTATGATTATGAGCTTCAAGCATTGCTTTTAGTTCAAGACATTAAAGCTTTGAAAAAAGGAATGGCCAAAGAACATCCTAGTCTTAAAAAGTTTTTAGACACAGTCACTGATGAAGAACTTTACGAAGGACTACGTGACTTCGGTGGACACGATATTATTCAAATCGCTGAAGCCATGTTAAAATCAAAAGAATCAAAACGCCAACCGACAATTATTATTGTGCATACCCTAAAAGGCTGGGGTTTAAAAATGGCTGCTCAACCAGGCAATCATTCAGCGTTAAATAATTCTGAAGAAATGGATGAATTAAAAGCCAAACAAGGTATCAAAGGCGATGTTTTGTTCGCGGGCTTCGATGCAAAAACAGCTGAAGGTAAATATTTAAAAGAACGCGGCGAAAAATTACACCAAGACATTAAAGCCCAAAATGCTTTAAAAGAAAAAAATCAAAAGTTTTTCTTGGGTCAATTTGCTGCTGCTGGTGGAATTCCTGATCGTTTAGATATCAATACAAAAATGACAAGTTACCCACATACACAATGGATGCTGGGTCAGTTAACAGCTAAATTAACACGTATCGCGAATGCTGATCTTTCAAAATTAACAGAATTTGAAAAACGCTGGAAGCTAGCTGGCGAATTATTTATGACCATGGCTCCAGATGTAGGAACATCAACAAATTTAAATCCAGCGATGGATGGAAAAATTTTTGGTGCGCCCATCGTGACTGATATCGAAACAGATCTTGGTGTTAAAGATACAAAACTACCTGATCTAGTTCCAGGCGAAGAAGTTTCAGATCGCTTTTTACGTTTTGAAATCGCTGAAGGCAACGTCATGTCGTGCGTGGGATCATTCGGTCGCGTGAAAGACACTTTAGGCATACCGGTGATGCCGCTTATGACGATTTATGATTTTTTTATTAAGCGTGCTCTTGATCAATACTTTTATAATTTATATTGGAAATCAAGTTTCATTTGTGTGGGAACTCCTTCAGGTGTGACATTATCACCTGAAGGTGCGCAGCATGGTTGGAAATCTGATTTTCAAATCCCAAATCAAATCACATGGGAACCGTTTTTCTGTATCGAACTTGATTGGATTTTATGTGACGCTTTCAAACGCCATTTGACGAACGATAACGCTGGCCGTAACGGGACATTGCTACGTCTGGTAACCCGCGGAGCCGAACAAAAAGATATGATGAAGTATTTAAATAAACAACTTCGTTTTAAAACAAACAACACTACAAAATTATCACGTGCAGAATTTCCAGTGGCCGGTGGCCAAAACGAAGAAGAAATTCCGGCTATCAATGAAAGTGATATCTTAAACACGATTCGTGAAGAAGTTCTTAATGGTGCTTATTACCTAATTAATTACCAAGGCTATGCTGGTTATGAACCTGGCGATAATGTCGTCAATATTTTTTCTATGGGTTCGTTAACAACTGAAGCGATCAAGGCCTCTGAAGATTTATTATCGCGTGGTATTTATGCCAACGTGGTTGTTGTCACATCACCTGATTTATTATGCGGAATTTTAGGTCATGAAAATGATTACAACTATTTAAAACATGAATTAGGAATTACTTCTGATTTATTTTTAAATCGCCAAGGTGAAGTTGGATCAGCTGATTTAGTGATGGCGTCTGGTCGCCGTATACCGATCGTTAGCGTGCATGATGGTGAAGCCGGTCTACTTGATAATTTAGGATCTATTGTGGGCGTAAGACATGAATCTTGTGCTGTTAGAAAACATTCTAAGTGCGGTAAGCCTTCTGAAATTTATCATTTACATGGTATTGATGCAGAAGCGGTTGTTGAAGCCTGTGGGAAAGTTTTATCAGAAACAGCTTTAGAAAAAGTGATTGTGACCCAAGCTACTTTTAATGAAGCAGCACTTGCTGAAAGCCAACAGTCTCGTCCACACTGGACAGAACTTTGGCCTTCAAAGACACAATCTAATAAACACTAAGACTGATAAAATTCAAGGATAGGAATTTATGAATCAAAACTTTCCAGATTCTGGAGAGCTTATCAAAGCCACCGAAAGAAAGTCAGACAAGCTGATTTTTTTCGTACATTTTTTTCAAGGGCACAAAAAAGCTTTAAAACGTCATGTCGAATTGGTCAACGAATTGGGTTATGATGCTTATATTTTTAATTTAAAAGATAAGCCCAAACAACATTCCTATGTTCCCTATTCAACTATATCAAAAAAATTTGGTATGAAACACGCTTTAGCTGACCAAATTGAACATCATCTTGATTTGTTATCTAGTTATAACGAAAAAATTGTGTTCGCTTTTTCGAATGTTGCAGGCTGTGCTATAGAAACAATGGCAAGACGTTTTAAAAATCAGCCCAACGAAATTAAAGCTCTGATCTGTGATAGTGGGCCTGGGTCAAAAATTATTCAAGCTAGCTACAAATTACTTGATGTACAGATGGGCATGAAATCGCTTCCTTTAAGAATGCTTACGACACCTTTATTCGTACTGGGTTGGAGCAAAGATCTGCATAAAGATTTACATCCAGATTTAGAAAAATTTCCTGAAAATTTTCCGCTTCTCAGCATTCGCGGATGGCGTGACAAAATGATCACTCCCGCTAGTATTGATGAACTTTTTGAGCCCCACCAAAATCTAAACTGGAAAAAGCTTTCACTTCCCGAAGCAGGACACTTAAATGGTTTGCGTGATTTCCCTAGCGAATACAAACCTGCCGTAACAGAATTTTTAAAATCTGTTCAATGAAATTAATTTTAATTTTATTATTTATATCTTCGTTTGTTCACGCCGAACAGAACGCTGTAAAAAAATCTAAACTTGATTTAGGCGTAGGTTACGGAACGGGATCAGTTCCGCATTACCCGGCATCTAATCAGAATCAGAACGAAAGTTTATTTTTACCAATTATTATGTACCGGGGAGATGTCCTAAAATCAGATCGTGAAGACGGAACCCGTGTTGAACTGTTTAAATCTTTAGAATTAGATATTAATCTTAGTTTCGGGGCCACATTTAACAACGACAGTTCTGAAAACGAAGCCCGCAGAAATATGCCCAATTTAAATTACACTTTAGAAACAGGGCCTGCGCTTAATTTTAAACTTTGGTCAGTATCTGACTATGGTTTTTTACGATTACAAATTCCAGTCCGTTTAACTTTTGAAACAAATTTTAAGACCACAAGTTTTTTAGGATTTGTTTTCGAACCCGAATTACGTTTTCAAAGATTGAATTTTTTAATACCTAATTTACGTTCATCTACATCAGTGGCCTCAGAATTTTTTAGTCAACGCGTTGCCAATTATTTTTATGAAGTTGAACCTGAGTATGCCACTGCAAACCGACCGACTTATACAGGCCAAGAAGGCCTAAGTGCTTTTAAACTTTCACAAAATTTCATTTATGAATATGAAAAATTCAGTTTCATTATGGGTACGGCCTATAGCAATTTTTCATACTCGGTTAATAAAAATAGTTCTCTCTTTAAAAGTGTTCACAACCAATCCTATTTTATCGCTATTGCATGGCTTTTTTACAAAGACACGGGTAATTAACCAGTAACTAATAAAAACCTGACATGACTTTGCAAACTATCGTGATACAAACCTTGTAAACAAACCAAGGAGATCCCCATGAAATCACTTTTAATCGGTCTTATCTTAATTACTGGCTTATCTGTTTTCGCGAACACAACTGAAAATGTATATAAAAACGATTCTATTTTACCAACTGAATTGAAAGAACAAATCATTCAATTCATATCTGAAAAATGTCCACAAGATATTTCGGCTTATGGTTTGTCAGAAGTATCTACACAAGTAGTTAATCAATCTGAACTTGATGTTGAAATAGAAACCATTTATGAAACTATTTTTACATCACGTTATTATTTTGATGGAATGCACCCGAGCACTCAAGAAATTAAGGTCACGAGTGTTAAAAGCAGATCACATACAGGTCAAGTTAGTTATTTAATTAATAGACTTATTACCCAATCAGGTTGTGAACAGTAATCTAAATCAAAAGTTATTTTTTGAGGGCCAGCAAAAGGCCCTCATCAGTCGGTATAAAAGAACTTTGAAAATTTGAGTTCTTTAAAATTTCATCAGTCATTGTCTTCATCGTCTGAATTTGTTTTTCACTAAATTTATATTTTGGACCATCCCAAACAGATCCTGATAAAAACACATTATCAATAATAATCAGTCCACCCTTTTTGATGTTAGCTTCAGCCCAGTGCCAATAATCTAAGTAAGCACTTTTATTACCATCAATAAAAATAGCGTCGAACGGCCCTTGGCTTGTGATCTCTTTTAATTTTTCACGGGCATCGCCCAAAATCAGCTGACATTTGTT
>JAYUQO010000049.1:0-15766 GCA_043756765.1 Bdellovibrio sp.
ACGCAAAGTCGTATTAATAATAAAAGCTTCTTGTGATACGTAAGCAATTTTATCAGATTGAATTTGAATTTCACCTGTATCTGGTTTGATTTCATTCAGTAATAAATTCAGCAGTGTTGTTTTGCCACTACCAACTGGGCCTACAATCGCAATAGATTGCTGCGAACCAATATTTAAATTTAGATTTTTAAATAGATTTCCGTAGTTTAAATTTTTAATTTCAATAGCAGATGAGTCTGCGGATATTAAGTTGTTGGTTGTTTCAACAGTATCAGCTTTAATAAAATTTGTAATCCGGTCACCACTTACAAAAATGTTTGTAAACCGACTAATAAACCGCGACAAACCCCTAAAGTGATCCTCCATCAATGAAAATATAGATATACATGTTAAAACCAAAGCCAAATTAATTTCTTGCCCGCGGTAATAATGAGTCATCAATGCAAAAAATAAAACAACCGTTGAAATAGACGCATACATCAATCCCCACAGTATTTCGGCTTTTGCAAATTTCAGTCGGGCTTGAATTTCATTTTCTCTGACTGCAGAAACTTCTTTCTGAACACTTCTTTCCCATGAAAAATATTTAACGACACGAATAGCATTTAAAATCTGAGTCATTAATGTGACCCGTGAATCACGGTAAGACATCATTTGGTGTTCAAGCTTGGTAAAAGTTTTTGCTAAGTGTTGGGTCAATGGAACTAAAATTGCCATAACAACAATAGCCACAATCGCTGACCACCCTAAATAATGAAATAATAAAATCGAACATCCTGTTAATAACACTACAGCATTGGCTAAATCGATTGTTGTCATGGCCGATTCACCTAAAGTGTCGGCATCGGTACTCATGAAATTAACAACATTCCCCACTTGGTATTTTTGTTTTGCTGTTGAAGATAACTTAAGAGCTTGCGAAAATATTTTTTTATTAACGACATTCACTGTGCGCTGAAAAAAATTAAGTGTGTGATAAAAATAATGTTGTATTGCTAAACCTTGACCAGCGCTGACGATTCCGAATGAAAAAGCATAAATCAACAAAGTCTGAATATCTGTTCCGTCTTGTAAGCCGGTAATAAATTCATGAATCAAAACTGGTACTGAAAAAGATAAACTACTTCCTAAAATTTGAAAGGCTATCGTTTTAAAAAAAATAGATTTGTTGTATTTAAATAAACTTTTATAAAGACTTTTTGAGGTCGACCAATCGATATCTTTTTGCGTGGTTTCTACAAGATAAGGGCTTAGATGTTCTGGCAATTTAAGACGATCATCAGATGTCACTAAACGTGTTTGGCCAATATCAATAACTGATGAAGCTTGCGAAAAGATGATTTTACGAAATAACATCTGACGAGAATGTCAGCTGTTATAAACTTTGGTCAATATCTGATTTGCTGCTTAACTTCACTGCGCAAGAAAGACCTGGAGAAAGGGCTTTTAGTGACATATTAGGATTTTGAACTACACGACTTTGAAGCTTTACAAAAATAGGTTCGCGAATAGCTAAGTGATTGTCTTGCAGTACGCATTGGCGAGCAATTCTTTCAGTCATGTTAAAAGCTATTGGCGCTTTCACATTAGCTGTCATTTGTGTTGGATCGTCAGGGATCGTGATAATATTCATAAATGAAGGTTTTTGATCACCTTTAATTTTAAGAAGCTCAATTTCATTTTTAGATAAATTAACAGAATAGTAATGGCCGAAAATTTCAGGTTCTAAAACTGGGAAGGCGACTGAAGGTAATTCGCAACTTTGCAACCATGCAAAGATGTCATCATTTGGATCATCAAGTAATACGAACTGACGTAAGTCTTGAAAGCCAAGTAGGCCTTCTGGAAAAGTGATGATGTCTTCATTTTGCAACTGTATTTGTCCGAATCTAGTCGTATTAATAACCACGCGACATCCCCCCTGCTAACTTTTAAGACAATTGACCTGTTTCAACCGGTTAGTCAAATAGTGTCCTTAAAAGCGATGGGCATCAATTTTTTTATTCTTATAACGCTGTAGGTTATTAAATTTCCTTAAAAATCTGACTTTTTAGATTTTACTCAGGCTTTAATAATTTAGAGATATTTTTAACTTTATCTTTACTGACTTGAATAGATTGTTGATTTTGATCCTGAATAGCTAAGTAAACTTCTTCGCGATGAATCTTAGTATCTTTAGGCGCTTCTATACCTAATCTGACTTGTTTACCCTTGATTTGAACCACACGAATTTTGATGTGGTCATCAATGGCGATGCTTTCTCCTAACTTCCTTGTAAGTACGAGCATGTAAGACTCCTGTCTAATAGCAAGCGCATTTGTGCGCTATAAACCTCTATCGGTTAATCACTGAAAAAAGTTTAATTAATTGGACTATCGTAGGAAGTCAAGCAAGCTTTGACTCATGAATTTGGTCGAAGTCTGTAATGTCGCTTCTAAAGTCTGGTTTGATTTTGTTAAATCTGTCATGACCTTAAATACATCGGCGTCTTCAATTTGTGAATTGTACGCTTTGTTGTCGATTATGCTTCGTTGAATGCCGTCGTTATTGGCATTTAATTGATTAACACGGCCACCAACTTCAGCTCTCGCTAAATTAACTTGGTTAAGCGCCTCATCTAAAGATTCTAGTGATTGTTGAATACCCATCTTATCATCAGCTCTTAAAGAGGCTTCAAGACCTGATACAGCTTGAAAAATATTAACTCCACGGATTCCTGAAACAGGATCTCTTTCCGCTGCTGCTGTTCCGCCCACACGTTGAACACCGCCAAGACTAGCTGGTGCGCGCGTTTCAAGATTATTTTCCTGAGAATTTTCTTTTTCAAATTCTTTTTCGATTTGGTTTAATTTATAAGACTGAAGTTCTTCCACAGTTTGTGGAATTTTCATGTCACGATTCACGGCTCCACCGTAACTTAAATCTTGTCCCAGGAAAACTTGCGAGCCAATTAAATTAATTGGTAAAAATTGTCCTGTCAGGGTTTGAACTTGAATTTGACCATCATCGCCAGTGTATTTTCCTGTTGTATCGAACGGGGCTTGTGTTGTTTTGTAACCTGAAAAAATAAACCGATCACCGAACCTGCGGTTACTCATTTCTACAACAGATCCGTAAATCTGTTCGATTTCTGAAGCAATCATTTCACGTGGTAACCCACCATTCGTATCATTAGCTGCTTGGATTGCTAATTCTTTAGCACGAACAACAGCTTCTGTAAGCTGCGATAGTGTAGCTTCAGTTGTTTCAAGATAGGCTTTGCCGTAGAAAATATTTTTATCAATTTGTTCGAGCGTTTTGTTTTCAGTTCTATTTTGTAAAATTTTAGCTGTGCCCGTTGGATCGTCTGATGGTTTGGTAACTTGTTTCAAACTAGCAGCTTGATTTTGTAAAGTCGAAAGCTCTGACCTGTTTTTATTCAGATTATTGATGACTTGGGTTTGTAGCATTTTATCAGAAACTCTCATCAGCTACTTCCTAATATCGTTTCAGGTTAAGAATTGTGTCAAACATTTCATCAGCAGTACGGATAACACGCGCCGAAGCTTCAAATGACTTTTGATACTCAATCATTTTAGCAGCTTCTTCATCCATACTGACGCCACTTAAACTTTCACGAATATTTTTTAATTGATCTAAAGTATTTCTTTGAGTCTCTAAAGTGCTGTTCGCCCGCTGGGTTAAAACACCAATTTCACTGACCTTTGCATTGTAGAAATTATCAAAGCTGTATTTTCCCTCTTGCATGAGCGGTTGCGACTGTAAACTATGGATTAAATTTGCTACTGTGTTATCACCTGGTGCATTGGCTTTTGCTGCAGCAGCGATGCGACTAACATCGTTTGTGATATCTTGATTCACTTTCATGTTCTCAATCGAAAACGGTTGACCCTTATCAGCTGTTTCAAAAAAGTTAACTCCGGTGCGATTGTAGCGATCGTAGCCTTCTGAATGGGCGCGATTGACTTCACTAGAAATATTATAAGCTAATTCTTCAAGACTGTTTTTTAAGTCGGCAGTGACAGTGTCTCTGATTTCAATAGAAGCGCCGATTTTACCACGCTTAAACTGATCTGTGATATCAATCTGTGTTCCACCTTTGCTCATTTCACACAAGATTTGGGTTTTACCCATTTCTGTTTCACCAGTTTTCAATTCAGTCGAAGTTGTTCCTGCAACTAGAATTGCTGTGCGTCCTGCAGTCACATTAATCATGCCGGTCTTTGGGTCTTCAGCATAATTCACATCAATTTTTTCTGATAATTTTTTAATAAGTTGATCACGGTGATCGCGCTCGTCATTAGCGCTTTCAGTTCCGTTAATTTCAATTTGTTGAATTTTTTCATTCATCATTGCTAGTTCTTTAGCTAAGCCGTTCACTTCAACAATATTAAATTCAACATTTTTATTCATATCTGAAGTCACATCATCAATTTGTTTTCGGGAATCTTGGAAAACTTTAATTAATGAAGAGCCTGCTTCACGAACTTGCGTTCTAGCTACAGCACTTTCAGGATTGTTCGCTAATTCACGAAATGAATTAAAAAATCCGCTGATTGAATCATTAAGACCTTTAACGTTTTGTTCATTCACAACTGCTTCTAATCGCGCTAAACCTTGTGACGCTTGGTCAGTATGCGCAAATGAAGAATTTTCTTTTTCTAATTGTTTCTCTAACCAAGGATTATTAACACGAGTAATTCCGGCAAGCTTTGCGCCCGTTCCTAAACGATAACGACCTTCATCAATTGCGGGATTTGTTTTCATGTCGACACGTTGTCGAGAATAACCTTCAGTCGATTTATTGGCGATATTATGAGATGTTGTTTGCAAAGCCGTTTGGCTTAACAACATACTTCTTTTTCCCATGTCCAACATTCCGTGAATTTTGGCCATCCTGTGCCCCTTCAAAACATTTTAACAATCCGTGTTTAATGCCAGTCTTTTTAAAGACTTATTATATTTAATAACTAAAAACTAAGCTTCTTTTTTAACAAGGTGACCTGAAGATTCAGCGCCTTGTATGTATTTTCCTTTTTTTTGATAAGTTTTTTTACCCATCAAATGCTCTTTAAAATTTTCTAAAGCTGATGAAACTGTTGTTAATGCTGATTGTGCATAAATCGCATTCCCAGAATTCAGTTCACTTAATCTTTTAATAATAATTTCTAATGTAGAATGAAGATTTCTTAAGCGATCACCTTGTGCTCCACCCATTTTCTGAGCCAAATCTAACAATCGCGGTTGAGCCATATCAGAGCGTACCGCATGAGCCAAATCTGCCGCAAAACTGACACGGTGATTATCTAATAATTTAATTTTAATTGTTAATTCTTCTTTAAGAAGATTGTTTTCATTTAATTTATCTAGATCTGCTAAAAGTAAAAAATCTTTTTCTTTACGAACGCAGTCTAATAACAATCTGTACTGTTTAAGTAATTCATCTAAATTTGCTGTTAGCTTATCATAAGCTATTTTTTTTATATCGACAGAATCCATCGTCGCTTCCTTTTGTTTTATTCGTTAGACGTTTTTCCTGCTGCTAACAAATGCTCATCAACCATTCTTTCAGCAATGGCTTTTGAATCAATTTTATATTTACCTTCATCAATTAATTTTTGAAACTTTTCAACTTTAGCTTGATCGAAGTCATTGGCTGACATAGCAATTTCTTTGGCTCTCTGAGTATCCTGAGCACGTGTTGATAAATCAACTTTAGCTGAATCCCCTGATGAACTTGCAAATGGTAAACCTACAGCAGATGATTTTTCTGAAGCTGACGAATCAATTGCTGATTTTTGTTTTGTTTTATCAGATTTATCAGTACGTGATGCATCTGTTAAATTTAAATTCTGACCAACTTTATTATGAGTAATTTTCATCTGGATCTCCTTTAACCTACACACTTTGCTTAAAACAGCGCTGTGTGGATTATTCTATTATTGTATCATAACGACACAGACTGACCAAATCATTCTGATACAGAAGATTTGACTGTCCATACCAAAGGACTACTACTCTGAGCTAGACCTAAGGATTGACCAGACTGTATTTTGTCTCCGGGTGACAAATGTCGTGTCTGTTCAGAGGGTGCACCTTGTGTCAAAATGAGACTTTCAAGACCATTATCGTGTTTAATCTCATATGAGGTTCTATCACCTTCCATACTCTTTTTATTTTGCAAAGTACCGGCCCAAGGATTTTGAACTGTTATTAACCCTTCATCTGTTTTCTCGGGTGTTAACATCAAACTTATATCTTTATCTGTTTTCATTTCTTTAATATGAATTTTTCTATCTAATGGAAGTGGCCCTTTTGGCGCATCATGTTTAGATTTTAACCCCAACTGTGGACCAAACTTTTCTGTGAGCTGTTGATAAATCATGTCAGAAATACCAAAACCACCGCGCTTATTCCATTCGGTACTGTATTGATCATCTAATTGTTCACGAAATATTTTTTCAGCATGATTGGCTTTCATGAAATCACTTTCTTGAACAGTGGATCGCATATGTCTCATCATTTCTTTCATGAAATATTTTTCATATTCATTAGCAACTTCACGAACTTTTTCGTCGGCTGCTTTGGGATCAAGATTTTTGTGGTTCAAAGAACCAACATTTTTTTGATCTTTAAGTGCAATGCCTTTCGGAGTGTCCAATTGCAAAATAGCTGTTTGAGTGCTAAGTTTTGCAATATCACTCATTAATAAGTCTCCAGTTCACCGTGAAGTGCACCAGCCGCTTTAATCGATTGCAAGATCGCAATTAAATCTTTAGGAGACACACCTAATTTATTCAATGCCTGCACTAAATCACCAACGTTTGCGCCAGTATCTAATAAGGCGACTTTATCATCAACCGGAGTTGATTTTTTTGTTTTTTCATCAACAACTTTCAAAGTAATGCTGCCGTGACTTAAACCTACTTTTGAAATTTTAACCTTTTCACCGATGACTATCGTTCCCGTCTTTTCATTAATCACTACACGGGCTTTTTGATCAGGATTAATTTCAATGGCTTCAATTGTGGCCATCAATTCAACACCTTTGTTTTCATAATTCGGAGGAGTAATAATATCAATTGTTCCTGCATCTTTAGCAGAAGCATATTGACCACCTAATTCTCTGTTCAATGTTAATATTGCGCGTGCTGCAGTTGTAAAATCAGGATTATGCAGTGTCATTCTAAACATTTTTCGTGAAGAGAAATCAGCTTGAATATCACGTTCGATCATAGCTCCGTTAATTACGCGGCCAACTGTCGTGTGCATATCTTTACCATCACCTAAAACTGAAACAGCACCCTGAGCCACAGCAAAAATTTGATCGTTGCCTGCGCGAAGTGGAGTTTGTAATAATGTTCCACCCACTAATGACGCTGAATCTCCAACTGCACTGACTGTAATGTCTAACGGATTACCCGCTTTTGCAAATGGCGGTAACTGCGCTGTCACTATAACGGCAGCCACGTTTTTACTGGTTAATTGCGCTTGGTCTAATTTCACGCCTAGTTTTTCAATAAGACGTGCAAATGATTTACTGGTGAATTCAGCTTGAGTATCACCTGTGCCTTTAAGACCCACAACTAATCCGTAACCAATGAGTTGATTTTCACGAACACCACGAATACTGGCAATGTCTTTTAGCCTAGCCGCATCAGCAACAACAGCTAATAAGGTAATGAATGAGTAAATAATAAAAAGATGTTTCATATTATTGTGCTTCATATTATTGTGCTTTCTTCATGTGGATAATGTCGTATTGTGAATCATATAATTTTTCTGAGCTAATAAGTTGATCGTTGTAGTCATCGCCACGAACAATCCCCGTTGCAATAACTTTATACGGTCTATTTTTAATTGTTAAATATTGCTGACCTGATACACGGTACTGGCCATCAGGTAATTTTTCTGTGATACGCATTGGAATACTTTCAACTTCTTTAAGATCGATTTTTTCTTCTTTAGGCTTTTCAGCGACTGGTTTAACTGGGACCACTGCTGCTGGCTTTCTTTCAGCAACACGTTGTTCAGCCATTAACTGCGCAGCGGCTTCGTTGTTGGCTTCACCTTTTGCAACAATAGCTGCTTTTTCTTTAGCTATATCAGCTAAACGTAGAACTTCAGCTTCGTCTTTTTTCTTTTTTTCTTCAGCTTGTTTTTTTTGTTCTTCTAAGTCGTTCAATAAATCTTTAATTGTATCGGCTTTTATTTGAACTTGCTTCATAGCTGCGCCTTCAACTTTAACTGTTGTTGGATCGCCCTCTTTACGGTTTTTATTTTGTGCAAATAAATAACTTGTTTGGCCTTCCATAACCCATAAAGACCCAGCTCCTGAATGAAGTTCAGATTCTTCTTCCATTACTTCACGAGTCATTCTTCGGTAATCACGATCAGAAGGAGGTGCATGATTTGTCACATCAGAATATTTAGTCAGTGGTTCTTGGTCTACTTCTTCTTTAGCTGTTACTTCAGCTTCGGTTTTTGGATTTAACCAACCACTAATTGTTGCGCAACCAGATGCAAATACGATTAAAGACAATACTAGATATTTCATGTAAAAACCTCGCTTATTCAATTTCAACCAAACCACGATCAACTATTCTTGCAGCAAACATTCTTTGTGAATCCAAGTTTTTAACTCGAATCACATCACCAATAGCGCCAGCCTCTTCAGCTTGTGCAGAAATCGTAATTTGTAACGATTGCTGGCCAAATAAAGCTTTAACTATTTGGCCTTTTTTCATAACTTGTTCTTTTTTTAAATCACGATCAGATAGCAACTGACCTGCATTTAAAAAACGATTCGCTTGTAAACCAATCACTTGGCTTTTATCAATTAAAATATCCGATCGATTTATTAATCTTTTTTCTTCAGTTATCATAGATGCTGTGACAACATCACCAACTTTAAGTGGTCGGTTTAATGTAGGTGCCGTTGCATATTTTTTAACTTCTACGACAACCCAACCTTTTTTGTCTGACTGAGTTGTTGAGAACACCGGAACCATAACACTGTTTTTATTAAAATCGATATTTAAGTCTAAATCCCAATCAGCAGTCATGGCTTGTGGCACAGAATTAATCAAAAGTGTATATTCGCAAGAATAACATTTCATCATCAAATGATTTTTAATTTTTCTTTCGACTTCCATTCTAGACACGTTCGATTGTGAACGTAAAAGTTTAATTTCAGTTGGCAGTCTGTATTTTGAATCAATATTTCTTAAATTTTTGATGATATCTGATTTAGAAATATATTTTGTGCTTTGATCTGCTAATTGAATATTTTTAAGCTCTTCCATTGTTTCTGCTGAAAGATGTCTGCTTTCAACTAAATCATAAGCTGTGATTCTTTTTCTAGGAGATACCTCTATAGCTGATGAAAGAATAATTTCAGGCTTAAATTCTGGCCTATATTCTGATTGTGCGGCGCCGACTGTCGTCATTAATAAAGTCATTAAAAATAAAAAAGTATTAACAAAAAATTTCATATTATTTCACATTGACTGCTGTTTGTAGCATTTGATCTGAAGTTTGAATGACTTTAGAATTTGTTTCATAGGCCCGTTGTGCACTAATCATATTGATCATTTCATCAACGATATTCACATTACTCGTTTCAAGCTGACCTTGAGAAATATAACCAGTTCCTAATGTGCCAGGACGTGCTGCAGTGGCTTGTCCACTAGCTGGTGATGGCACATATAAATTTTTACCAATACTTTTTAAGCCTGCCGGATTAATAAAATTAGCGATTTCAAGCTGGCCCAAAATTTCAGGTGCCGCATCTTTATTGTGAATACATTTAATTTCACCGTTTGGCAGAATCTCAACGATCATTGCTGTTTCTGGTATTGTTATTTCAGGGATTAAAATATTTCCATTTTTATCAGCTAATTTTCCACTTGGATCTTTTTTGAATGCACCGTCGCGAGTGTAAGAAATTTCACCATCTTGAGTACGCACTTGGAAAAATCCAGCGCCTTCGATTTGCATATCCAAAGGATTATTAGTCACTTGAGCTTGTCCATCAGTAAAATCTTTTTGTGTTGCTGCTGTTCTAACACCTAATCCAGTTTGGACACCAGTCGGGCTAACAGATTGTAAGCCTGAAGCTTGACCAGGGTCTTTTAAATTACTGTAAACAAGATCTTCAAATTCAGCGCGGGATTTTTTAAAACCCACAGTGTTTACGTTGGCTATATTATTGGCGACAACATCCATGTTGCTTTGTTGTGCGACCATGCCTGTTGCTGCTGTATTTAAACTTTTAAACATATAAACCCCTTATTAAAAATGTATAGCCTAATTATTAAAAAACTAACCTTTAGTGTTTCCAACTTGATTGATTAACTTATCAGCCATGTTGTCATAAGCTGACATCGCTTTTTGTGTTCCTTCAAACACACGCTGAGCCATAATCATATCTGTCATTTCTTGAATGATATTCACATTACTTGTTTCAATAAAACCTTGTTTTAAACTTGGATTTTTAAGTGTTACAACTTCAGGATTTAAATTTTCTTTAAAACCAAAATAGTTGTTCCCCGTTTTTTGTAATGATTCTGGATTCAAAACATTCACTAAAGATAATTTACCGATCTTTTTTTCGCCTTCTAAAACTTCACCAGCTTCAGAAATTGTCATCGTGGCCTGACCCGTAAATTTAACGATTCTGTTTTCAGAGTCTTCAGCCAGCGTTCCATCTTCTGATTCACCAGCTTCTAGTAACACTGGAAATCCGTCTTTTGTAACTAGTTGGCCGTTAGCATCAACTGTGAAATTTCCAGCTCTTGTTAATTTTATACCAGCCGGCGTAGACACTTCAAAAAAACCTTCACCGTCGATAGCTACGTCTAACTTGCCACCTGTTGATTTAAGACTTCCTTGTTCAAAATTAGTAAATGTTCCTGCAGCATCGACGAAACTTTTATCGCCGCCATTCGTTTGATAAAAACTATCAATTGTAGCTGGAACTTTCGGAACTTGAATAACGCCTTGTTCTTTTTCTAAAGCCGTTAAGTACTCTTGAAATGTTTGAGTATCTTTTTTAAAACCAGTCGTATTCACATTTGCGATATTATTCGCAATCGTATCCAACTTTAAAGACTGGGCTAAAGCCCCGCTTAATGCTGTGTAGACTCCTTTTAAACTCAAGAGAACCTCCTGTTCTGCTTCACTATTCATTCTCTGGCACTATCAAATAGAAATAAAAAGCAAGGACGAGGCCAAATATTTTGTCGTTTAAAGATTTCGACCAAAGTCTCATAAGACAAGTTAAGATCACATAGGATTGGCCTATAAGTAGTTTCAAAACCCAGACTAGGTGTTGGTCTAGGAAAAATCGTCATCATTTTGTCATTAATAAAAACTCGACTGTCAAAAATGCACTCTCGACCTTTTTGGTGTTTGTTGAAATAATAAAAAGAATGTACCTACGACTGTTTTTACTTTTTATATTGATCATGACTTCAGGAACTTTTTCACAAGCTGTGCCTGAACAAAAAATTAACCATAGAAGTAAAAATAATTTTTTATCTCAAACTAAAAATAGCCAACTGACGCTAAAAGAAAAATTAAAACTTCTTGATCAAAAACAAACTGGGCAAACAGATCATTTTATTTTTGATCTACCAGTGACTTATAATCATAAAGTTAGCTATTGGATTTCTTATTTTCAAATTAAAGGCAAAAAGTTTTTTCGTGATTGGCTTGAAAAATCTTCAAAATATATGCCCTACATTCAAGCCGAACTTAAAAAAGAAGGCCTACCTGGCGATTTAGGCTATATGGTTATGATTGAAAGCGGATTTTCTGCCACTGCAGTAAGTACAGCAGAAGCTGTTGGCCCGTGGCAGTTTATTAGATCGACTGGTAAATCCTACGGATTAAATCAAAGTTTTTGGTTAGATGAACGCCGTGATTTAGAAAAAAGCACGCAAGCGGCGATTAAGTATCTAAAAGATTTACATAAAGAATTCGGATCGTGGTACTTAGTAGCCGCTAGTTATAACATGGGTGAAAACGGTTTGCGCAGACAGATTAAAAAACATCAAACAAAAGACTACTGGGAACTTGTACGTCGCGGGGCCTTGCCGATCGAAACACAAGAATATGTTCCAAAAATTTTAGCGGCACTAATGATTGCAAAAGCACCTAACTTATATGGATTTAGAAACTTGAATCATGAATTTCCATCAAAATATGAATATGTCAAAGCTCCGTCAGGAACTGATCTTGATCTGTTAGCCGATCACATCAGCATCACAAGGAAATCGATTCGTGATATTAACGCTGAACTTTTATTGGGTTACGTTCCTCGCCAAGTCCAATACCACTGGATTAGAATCCCTGTGGGATCACTCAGTGTGGCACAAAACTTTTTTCGTGAACAAAATAAAAAATTTGCTTTAGACTGATTCTATGTTGATAGTACAAAAATACGGTGGCGCCACATTAGAAACTCCTGAAAAAATTAAAACCATCGCCGCCTGTATTGCCAATCTTAAAAAAAATAATAATCAAATTGTTGCCGTCGTTAGCGCTATGGGGCAAACAACAAATCAGTTAATTCATTTAGCCCAACAGGTTTCTAAAAAACCACAGCTACGTGAATTAGATATGCTGCTTTCCGTTGGCGAAAGAACCAGCATGGCGTTGGTCAGCATGGCATTGCATGATTTAGATTGTGATGCGATTAGTTTCACAGGCAGCCAAGCCGGCATCTTAACTGATGAGGCCCATCTAAATGCTATGATTAAAGATGTTAAAGCCCACCGTGTACAAGAAGCCTTAGATAAAAACCAAGTGGTGATCTTAGCAGGCTTTCAAGGTGTATCACCCATCACAAAAGAAATTACAACTTTAGGTCGCGGCGGATCAGACACATCCGCAGTAGCCATGGCTGCATACTTAAAAGCCGACCGCTGTGAAATTTTGAAAGATGTTCCCAGTATTTTTACTGCAGATCCGAAGGTTGTTAAAACAGCACGACCAATTAAAAAACTTCATTATGACCATTTAATGGAAATGACGTTTTGGGGGGCAAAAGTTCTTCATTACAGATCTGTCGAGCTGGCAAAACTTAAAAATGTAAAACTTTATGTAGGCCCTGCGGCCCATCAAAATGCCGAAGGCACATTAATCCAAGGAGATTTTATGTTTGAAACATCAAAACCGTTAGCTGTTAATTCTCATTCTCAGGTTTTTGAAATCATTATTAAAAAATTAAATATTTCAAATGCGATTAACGAACTTTTTAATACTTTACAAAAAAATCAAATTAGTGTTCCGCAAGTTTTAACGGGTTATGAAAAGAATCAAGATACCCATTTAATGATCACAGCCCCACAAGAAAATTTAAGTGCCATTCAAACTTATCTAGCAAAAAATAATCAAACAATTGAACTAAAAAATGAAAATTTATGTTCAGTCAGCTTAACCTGCACAGGATCAACACTAAACGATACACTATTAAAAACCAGCAGTGAACTTCACAAGAAAAATATTCACCCCGAACACTTTATTCAATCAGCCATGAGCCTAAATTACATTCTTAAACAATCAGAAAAAGATCAGGCCGTACAAGTGTTGCACAGCCTGATTGGTTAAAATGCAAAAAATCAATTTGACATCGATCCCCAAATCGCAGACAATTAGGGATCATGGTACGTAGAATAGTCAAACCCTCGATATCACGTAGCTTTTTCCTGTTCGGAGCCCGCGGTTCTGGCAAATCTACATTCATTAATTCTGATTTTTTAATCTCTAAAAAAGTCTACAAAATTGATCTTTTAGACTTAGATCAAGAAGAAAAATACATAAAACATCCAATGGCTCTTTATGAAGAAATTAAGACAAATCTTAAAAAATGGGATTGGATTTTTATTGATGAAGTTCAAAAGTGTCCAAAACTACTTGATGTTGTTCATAAATCTATTGAAGATTTAAAAGCTAAGTTTATTCTTACAGGGTCTAGCGCTAGAAAATTAAAGCGCGGTGGCGCTAATTTGCTGGCTGGTAGAGCTTTTTTATATTCACTGTATCCTCTGACTTCAGTTGAACTGGGCAAACTGTTTGATTTAACTTCAGCATTACAGTGGGGTACGTTACCTAGTTTACTACAGCTTCCTGATAACAGTGATAAAAAATCATATCTAAAAAGTTATTGTCAAATTTACTTAAAAGAAGAAATTAAATCTGAACAACTTGTTAGAAATATTGATCCATTTAGAAATTTTTTAGAAATCTCAGCACAAATGAGCGGAAAAATAATTAATAATACTAAAATAGGCAATGATATTGGTGTTGACCACAAAACTGTGCAAAATTATTTTGAAATACTTTGTGATACTTGGCTTGGTTTCTTTGTTCCCGCATTTCATCAGTCAGTCAGGAAAAGTCAAAAACTAAGTCCTAAGTTTTATTATTTTGATTTAGGAGTTAAAAACCAACTTTCTCAAACTATCGATTCTTTGCCTACACAAGGAACTTCAACATATGGTGAGCTTTTTGAACACTTTGTTATTAATGAAATCTATAGACTGAATGAATATTGGCAGAAAGATTTTATTTTATCATATTTAAAAACTAAAAATGATGCAGAAATCGATTTAATTTTATCAAAAGGTCGTTATCATTTTGCAATTGAAATTAAATCCTCAAAATATATAGATACTAAAGAAGTTAAAAAGCTCAAAGCGCTTGCTGAGGATATTAAAAATATTAAAAAAGTATTTTATATTTCAAACTGTAAAGATAAAAGAACCATCGACGATGTTCAGTGTTTACATTGGCAAGATTTTATTTCTGATTTTCAAAAATTATAGTAAAGAATGTAATCCATATTTTAACGCTTTTTATGGATATGTATCCATAAAAATGAAGTGATGCCTCTATTTTTGTGCTTTTTTAATATCTAATTCTTTGTATTGATCAATAGTTATTTCGACGTTAAATATTTTTCCTTTTTCAAATTTGAAATTTTTCGGAAAAACACTTTTGGGTAAATAATATGTTTGATCATGACTATCAACAACTTTAACTTTGTCTTTATCAAATGCATTCCCGATTTGCCCTTGTATAAAAACTTTATCGTCAAATGCGGCCTGGGTAGCCAAGCCCAAGAATAGTGATAATCCAATAATACATTTTTTAATTGTCATGATTTAACCTCATTTAATTTTACTGATTCACTTTTGTTTTACTTTGATCTGTACTTTGTGAATCTGATTGGTATTGATCTTTAACACCTTCGGCACTTTTTGAACCATACCCAGGTTGGTTTGCGCATTCCGTGGCTGTTGAATCAGTGCAGTAACGTTCAGAACAAGTAGCTAAACGATTCACTTTACGATTCTTCCAACTGCAAGACACGTATCCTGTGCATATTTTAGATCCACCAGCTTTACAACCAGGCCCATGCAATATCTTACGCGGAAATACATTAGCCCATTCACATTTAAAATCAGAATCATCTTTTTCTGAAATTTTTTCTTTTTGACTTAATTTTTCAGTTGAAGGCTTTTTTTCACTAGCTTGTACTTTTAGCTCATCAATTCTCTGATTTATTTTTTGCTGATCTGAAACACTTGCATACCCAATAATCTTGCCTGTTTTAGCACTATAAATTTCACCATCGGCTGTTGTAAATGTTTGATTTTTTCCATCAACTTTTGGGATGTCGATAATTTGAAGATTATTAAAATCATAAGAATTTTGATATATTTTTTTGTCACTTTCTAAGTCTTTGCAGGCAGCAGCT
>JAYUQO010000050.1:0-2102 GCA_043756765.1 Bdellovibrio sp.
GGAATTTTCAAAAAGTTTTATCCTAAAAATAATTTATTTATGGGATTTATCGGCAAAGAATTTAATGTAGTTATTGCCACAGATCATATTGCGCTAAAAATTGTAGAATCAAAATTAAATAAAAAATTAGTTGTTCAAGCAATAGCAGCATGTATAGACCTTAAAAATTTAACCAATGACAGACGTCCAATTTGTGTGTTGGGGCTGAATCCACACGCGGGCGAAAATGGAATAATTGGATCTTACGAAAAATTACACTTAAATAAGCTTATTTCTAAAAATAAATGCCTTGTTGGGCCAATATCCCCAGATGCTGCATTCTTTAAATCTAACTGGAAAAAGTATTCATCATTTTTAGCTTTGTACCATGACCAGGGCTTGATCCCATTTAAGATGGTTCATGGTCAAGACAGCGGCGTTCATATTACACTGGGGCTGCCCTTTGTCCGAACCAGTGTTGATCACGGCACAGCCAAAAATATATTTAATAAAAATATGGCGAACAGCCATTCTATGCGTGATGCTATTTTACTTAATTTGAAATTATTAAAAAATAAAGTTAAGATTAAAGTTAAGATTTCTGTTTAGGAGTTTCTATGATTATTAGTCCTATTATTTTTAGAGAATATGACATTCGCGGAGTTTATAATGAACAATTTGATGATGAATTTGCCTATCACCTAGGTAAAGCGTTCTGTTCTTTCGTGGCCAAAAAAACAGGTCTTAAAAAATTTCGTCTCTCTTTGGGCTATGATGCCAGATTGTCTTCTATTTCATTAATTGAAAACTTAAGAAAAGCCTTTGTTGAATCCGGCGCTGAGGTCTACATGTTGGGTCTTGTGACTTCGCCAATTAGTTATTATTCGACCTTCCAATTAGATCTTGATGGCGGAATCATGGTGACGGGTAGTCACAACCCTTCTGAATATAACGGCTTTAAAATCTCTTTTGGTAAAACAACGATTTTTGGTGATGATATTCAAACTCTTTATAAAATTATTCAGACGAAAGACTACGTTTCGGGATCTGGAAAATCGCAAAACTATGATATTTTTCCAGAATATTTGGAACGTTATAAAAAAGAATTTGGTCAACTAAAACCAGTCAAAGTTATTCTTGATTGCGGCAACGGTGCTGGTGGCTGTATTGTTAGAAAATTATTTAACACAGTTGGTTTAAATCCAGAAATATTATTTGAAAAACCAGATGGAACATTTCCCAATCACCATCCAGATCCAACTGTTGAAAAAAATTTAAAACATCTTCAAGAAAAAGTCAGATCAGAAAAAGCCATCGTAGGAATTGGCTTTGATGGCGATGCAGATCGTATTGGTATAGTCGACCACACAGGTAAAATGATTTATGGTGACGAATTGATGACGATTTTTTCAAGAGCAATTCTTAAAGAAAAATCAGGCGAAAAAATTGTTGGTGATGTAAAGTGTTCTGATCGTATGTACGCTGATATCAAAAAAAATGGTGGTATTCCTGTGTTGTGGAAAACCGGGCATAGCCTAATTAAAGAAAAAGTAAAAATCGAAAAGGCCCCATTCGGCGGAGAAATGAGCGGTCATATCTTTTTCGCAGACAGAAACTACGGTTATGATGATGCGCCTTACGCAGCATTAAGATTATGTGAAATTTTATCTAAAACAGGGAAAACAATTCCTGAATTATTAGAAGGATTGCCTCCAGCATTTAATACGCCAGAAATTCGCATCGACACGACCGAGGAGAAAAAAATCACTATCGTCGAAAAAGTTAAAGAAGCTTTTTCTAAACCGTCTGACGATTACAAAGTTAATCTAATTGATGGAATTCGCATTAGCTTTAATGATGGTTGGGCTTTGGCTAGATCCTCAAATACTCAGCCTGTCTTGGTTGTGCGTTTTGAATCGTCAACTGAAGCTGGTTTAAAAAGAATTCAAGATTCTGTGATGAGTGTTGTAAATAAGTATTTGTGAAAAACAAAAAAACATTTAGACAAAACAAAAGGGCCACCATATGATCTGTACCCCTAAAAGTGGACAGGTTAAAAAAGCCTCAACTATAATAAGTTGAGGCTTTTTTCGTTTGGGGGTATTGAAAGATGGGAACTAGAA
>JAYUQO010000051.1:0-2094 GCA_043756765.1 Bdellovibrio sp.
ATAAGAGACGCGAGGCATCGCGTCTCTACATTTGACAGGTACAAATATTTTAGAAAAATGAATTAAACTTTAGTGTACTATTACTAAAGTGTGAAATAACCACCTTTTTTGGGTGAACCCATGAAAGTAATTTTGTTTTCTTCTTTTAATTGTTTTAGTAAACGCTCGACAGTTCTTTTTGGAACATTAAGAGACTGTACCATTTCTGAAGTATTTGAGCCAGGCTTCATTTTGATAAAATTAAATATTTCGTATATACTGCTAGCTTCTTCGTTTACACCGCCATTTTCTTCGTTTACACCGCCATTTTCTTCGTTTACACCGCCAATTACTTCATTTACACCGCCATCTTCTTTGTTTACACCGCCATTTTCTTCGTTTACACCGCCAAAGCTGAAAGTAAGAAGAACACCCCCACCTATTTCTTCCGGTACAAAAGAGAAATTGGGGTATTTTTCCATTTCTTTACGAATTCGAATAAAACCACTGCCATATTTCTCAATATTTTTTGTGAGATAAAAAGCCTCCGCAATCAATTTATTGCGTAATCGCGATTGATAAAAATCAGTAGATAAATCAGCTATTTTCAAGCCACCAAATAAATTACCTGGACTAAAAAAGGTTATTTTATCATCAAATATTTTAATTTGAATATCTGATGGGTTGGCGTAATCGCGATGAACAACAGCATTCAACAATGCTTCGCGCAATGCTGGCAATGGGTAAGCAAAGGTTTCTTTTCGTTGCAAACTACCATCAAACGAAAACGCCACACTAATATGAGAAACAATGAATTTCATCGCTTGATCAACTGCTTCGAATAAGGTATCAGTAATTTGTCGGTCATCAATAATTAAACTCGGTGTTTTGAAACGACCAATATGAATATGGTGGCGCAAAGGTACTTCAGCAAACAAAAGCACTGCAGCCCAAGATGGTCGACCATTGATAAGATATTTTAATTTTTCTAGTGCAAATATTGGGGAAGTGTCTAAATTAAACCGCCCGCCCTGATTTACCTGATCGATAAATTTTTCAATCTTAACAACTGATAAATCATCGATAGAGTGATTGGTAGCTTCATAGGAATCCCATGAAAGTTGTAAGCTTTGCATATAAAGATTGGCAATTTCAGAAAGCGAAAGTTGGTGATTTGAAGTCGCAATTCGTCGGTAATATTTACCTTTTGTATTAATTGGTTTGACAGGGTATTCTTGAATAAAAACACTGACTACTATTTTTCCATCAATTTCAATAGATTCAAGATCTGGGATAATCGTTGGGCTAGTTGATAATTTAATTTGACTTAGCCATTCATTCAAAGTTTCTTTACCAAGAGTTACGCCCTTGACAGTACCATCGTCAGAAATACCAATGAGAACAGTTCCGCCTTGAGCATTGGCAAATGCAACGAGAGCTTCATTTGTTTCACGCGTAAAAGATGATTTAAACTCAACGGTTTGAGATTCCCCAGCAGCAATTAACTTTTTTATATCTATACTTGATTTCATTTAAACCGAATTATTTGTTTAAGTTTGCTTTAAAATGTTCAATCGTTTTTTTTAGCCCTGCTTCCAAAGAAATTTTAGGTTGCCAGCCTAAAATATCTTTTGCTAAAGAAATATCGGGTTCTCTTTGCGTAGGGTCATCACTGGGTAATGGCTTGAAAATTAATTTTGAAGATGAACCTACCATTGCAATTATTTTTTCGGCTAATTCTTTGATTGTTATTGATACAGGATTTCCTAGATTGACTGGCCCAGTAAAGGAATTGGTCGTTTCCATCAGCCTAATTAAACCTTCTATCAAGTCATCAACAAAACAAAATGACCTGGTCTGATTGCCAGTTCCGTATATAGTAATGGGATCATTTCTTAATGCTTGCACGATAAAATTCGAAACGACACGCCCATCATTTGGCTGCATTCTGGCACCGTAGGTATTGAATATTCTGGCGATTTTGATTTTTACTTGATGCTGACGGTGGTAAGCATAAAAAAAAGTCTCGGCGCATCGTTTGGCTTCATTATAACAAGATCGCAAACCAATCGGGTTTACATTCCCCCAATAATTTTCCGCTTGCGGATTGATTTT
>JAYUQO010000052.1:0-2090 GCA_043756765.1 Bdellovibrio sp.
GCGTTTTAGAAAGGTCGATCATAGAACCTAATTAATTTGACCTATATTTCAAACTTACTATACTTTTTCATATGAAGTTTCTAAGTATAATTCTAATAATTTTAACTTATTTCGCACTGCCGGCAGCTGCAGAAGATACGTGCTTAAAGTGGTTTCAAGATTCAGGTATTAGTCCAGATAGCAAGGGGTGCATCTTAGATTGTAATACAATTATCAAAGATATGTCGACCTTTGCTTGCGCCAATCGTTGCGACGAATTTTGTAAAACGAGTAAATGCGAAATCGATAATTTCTGGAAAAAAGTATTAAACGCGTCAACTTCATTTAAGGAATTTTCTGCCGATGAATATAATAAAATAGCAACAGCGCTTTCACGCCTTCCTAAGGATTGGCGCCCTCAAGCTCTAAAGTCGTTCACTAAAGCTAATAAACCAATCGATTTAACTGCAATTTTAACTCCAGCTTCCAGCACAGAGAATCAAATCTTTTTATTTAAACGGTCTTTTTCTCTTTCAAATGACGAACTCACTAGGGTCATAGCTCATGAGATCACTCATCTACTTATGGAAAAAGAGTGGTCGAAAATATTAGTACGATACAAAAAAGATTTTGGCTGGAAAGATGATAAGCCTCGCCCAGGTAATTTTGTTGAGCTTGATGGGAAAATGTCGGCGGAAGAAGATTTAGCAAATAATTTAGAATTTTTTATTTTTGATCCGTCGACTCTTAAAGCGAAGTCGCCAACAATTCAAATTTGGCTCGAAAAAAATCTGCAACATAGCTTAAAACTTCAAAAAGGATGTAAATATGAAAACTAAGATCCTAATTTTAGGGATTTCTTTATCTTTATTTTCTTGTGAGACGAAATCCATTCAAAATGATAAGCCTGTGAACACAATTTCAACTGGAGAATTGGGGTTAAAATTTTCCATTTTAGAAAAGGATATCGGAAAGCCAAGTGAAACTAATATTGAAAAATATGGCTCTAACAGTTTTAAAGTTTTAGAGTACTATAATAAAAATCAACATCCTTTGGCATTCTACACTGTTGATCTAAATGATATTATTATCAGTAAGTCCACCTGGATTCAGTCTGAGCAAAGAACTGCTAACCTAAACTGGCTTTTACAAAATCTATTTCCTAATCAAAAATTTAAAAAATATGTTCCGTGTGAAACAAGTGGAGATCAAAAGTTTTTAGTCGATCAAGATCATGGAATTTTTATTGGATATCAGGGACAAAAGGTTTTGTTTATATCTCAATCTTCACCGGAATTAACTGCATTACGAATTAATCAATTTAAAACTAAATGCCCTCTGCTGCAGGAATAGCGGTTCAGTAAAGAATTTGAACCCAGACCAAAAACTACCAGCTCTTTACATGACTTAAAACAACAGTATAAAAAATCTCAAAATCTACGAGATGATTTTTAACAATCGAATGGACTATTTCAGGTTTGATGATTCCGTAATCATGTACAGAAATATTTCTAAAGCCAACCATCGACTTCATTTTGGCAGATACTTCATGAGTTATTACACCGTGTGTATTTAAAATTTCAAAGGATTGTCGATAGCTGTTAGGTAGGCCCAGTCCTTCTTTGGCAATAATAGTATTAGCTAAATCGATACAGGCTTGAACGGCTCGCTGTAAATTGATCTCGTAAATAGATATCAAGAAATCAGAATCTTTTTCTTTCAGCGTTGCTTTTTCAATCGCCATTAAACAGTTTTTAATGATGTTAATTTTTGAAAGAATAATATCCATTTCAGACATATTTTTTCCTTTTTAATATATTATCCTCTATAATTTTACGGGACGCTTTAAAGTCTGGATAGTCAGACATCTGTTCCATTTTCCAGTTTAATAAAAATCCATCGGAATTAGTAAAAAGCATGCGGCCGGTTTCAAGTACTTGCCTAGCGAAAACGACATCTATTTTATTAAGCGAAATCAAATCTACGTCACGATTAAACTTTTCTTCTAATGTTTGTAGGTATTGCTTTTTTTTTAATTCATCACATGATGTTTTCCAAAAAACGGCTACATCGATATCACTTTCAGCATGAAATCTTTTAGTTTCAGCAGA
>JAYUQO010000053.1:0-5359 GCA_043756765.1 Bdellovibrio sp.
TTTTCAGAATCGCCAAAAAGCTGTTCTTTAGAATTTATTTTTCCATTTAGTTTTTCATCGTAAACTAAAAAATAGCCTTTAGATTTAGCTTCAACCCAAGATGTTCGCCCGCCTGGATTTAGTGGAAAATCTGAAATGTTTGTAAATTGCGGACGATCTTCATCATAAAATACCATCAGAGGTGACCACCAACCGCCACAAAATCCAGTTTGCCCCGGGAAAGCAACAGACACATCAACAGTGCTATTGTCTGACGACACTTTAAAGTTAGAAACAGATGCTGTTACAGCTCCGTTTTTGGCCATGTACGCACCACAAGCATACGACGGCGTATGACCCGAATATCCTGCATGACCGTAGACTGCCCCTTGGTTTGAACAATCAATAACTTCTTGCTTGAATGAATATGAATTTAATTTAGCAGGTGCCGTTGGATTAATGGGTTCGCCTTTATTATTTGGTTTCAAAGCCACAGTTGAAGATGTTAAATTAAGCTGAATTGTGTTTCCATAAATACCAGCGTAACTATCATCAGGTAAATTGTGATATTGAAAAATAACTGTTTCTGTGACCGGAATATTAACAAACTTAATACAACTGGTTGGATTAAATGCTGGTGTACAAGCTGTGTAACCAGCGGCCACGCACTTTGCTTTATCTAATGTTTTCCCTGCACTAACATTATTACAAGTTCCCATAATTGCACATAGCCCTGTGTTTTGGTTTCCGCCGATTCCGCCGAAACCACCGATTCCGCCGAAACCACCGCCACCGTTATTAATACCGCCGCCGAAGCCGATTCCACCAAATCCACCACCCCCACCAACATTGTTATTAGCAACAACATGAGGGCATGCTTCTTGTGTAGTAATTGGTCCTGGCTTTGTAAAAGTAACGTTGCCGTTTTTTTGAATTGGGCTAATTGTTGCTGCGGTCATTCCTTTGTTCGTTGTAATATTTCCTGGGAAAGAAACAAAATAATTAAATTTTTGCCCGCTGACTGTTACATCGAAATTGGCTGTAATTAACGAATTGGGTGAAATCGGGTTAGCCACACCACGTAGGTTTGTTGGAAAACATGATGTGTGAACTCGCATTGTTAGCGCACCGCCTGTTGAAACAGTGATGCCTTGTGCTGGTGCGGCGGAATATGAATCATCGCCACCAACAAAAATACCTAATGGCATTTCTTCCGCGAAGCTTATACTAGAATAAAACATTGTTAAAATTATAAAAGCTCTTAAATTTTTCATTGAATTGACCCTTTATTTTTTAATAACCTTGTTAATTTTATTAATCTTAAATTGAATAATTTTAGATGATACAGATTGGCGTTGAAAAATAACGTTATTTATATCATCAGCAATTAGAAATCCTTGATCCCAAGTCTTCGCTTTAGAATTGTACACAGACTTGAATAGTCCAATCGATTTGTTGGATTGTGCTAAATAATATTTAATTAGTTTAACAGCTTGAATACGCACGGTCGAAACACCACCACCATAAGCCGGAATAGTTCTTAAAAAATTATCTGCTGTTACGATTTGTGCTTTTGTTTCTGGATGAATATCTCTGATCAAAATATCATTTAAAATTAACTTATTTAAACTAGAACTTTGCACTTCCCCTAGAAAAATAGGACTGACTGGGGCTTCATCCATGTTAATAGTATTAATTGAAGGCCTGATTCTTGATGTTGTATCTAAAAGTAATAACTGACCTTCAGTCCAAAACTGCGGTCGTTGGTTCGTAATCCGATTATCTTTATTGACGCCAACAAAAGTCAAAGGTGCTGGTGCATTAAAATTATTATTTGATTCACCAATATTGTAAGCTGCTGTTGGGTCATAAATTAAAATACCACCACGTTGCGTATCTTGAACCAACAGTGCAATTTCTTTGACTGTTCCAGCCCCGCTGGCTGATAAAGTTATTTTCCGATCTGGCTTTGTTAAAACCAAATTAACTGGTTTTTCCGGAATGTAGTCAAAAAACAATAAACCTGCGTCGTCTTTGATCAATAAATTATTGAATGAAATACTCCCCGCTTGAATATCAAAAAGAATTTGTTTTTCACCAGATAAATTTTCAATTTTACCCTGAATCATTTCATCTACTTTTCGCATTTCTTCGTTAATTGAAAACTGGGTAGCTGCAATAATAGCTAAACTAATCGACAGTACGCCGATGCCGACAATAAGTTCTGATATTGTCATTGCTTTTTCATTTAAAATAATTGGTTTTTTTATAGTAATCATTTTGCACTCACCAAAAATTTATATTTTTTAACATGAGTGCCCCAGTTTTTATGAGTTATTTTTAATGTGAGTACAAACAATCCTCTGTATTTTTCATAAGGCTGCAGCACAAAGCCATAACGGCCTTTACAATCTTGACAATTTTTTACAGTCGTTAACATGTTCTTATCCCAAGCCATGGCTAGCTTGTCTTCGGCTAAAAGCTCTTCGGCTTTTTCATCAGTGTAATATTCATAATTGGCCTTGAACGTATTCATGTTAGATCGAACGTTTTCAATAATTTGTAATACTTGCTTTTCAGAGCTTTCAGATGTCGAAACATGCGCTGATATCTTTTTAACTTGCTGTATCGATGAGTACGAAATCAACATAACAATAGTTAAGAGCGCAAGCGCAATTAATGATTCTATGATTGTGACACCTTTTTGATTAAAAATCATAATTCGTTACCTCTTGAATGTTCAAAGATAAAGAACCGGTTTAATTTGTGCTTACAAATTGTGTTTGAATTCCCTGTAACAAGACCGCAATCAGGATCGACAGTTGTCCATCTGAATGGATCGGCTTTGGCTCTTAATGAAATCACATTGCAATTTTCACGATTTGAGAAAAACTGTACCGATGGTTTTGGATGCCAAATAGGATTATTTATATTTGTCGCCGAGGCCGTACTGCAATCAGTTGCTGCAACACCACCAAATAAGGGCTTTAATATGCCCATATTTCTTAATTCATAAGTAGATTGAGGATGATAAATTGAGCTCCAAACAATTCCTGCCTTGAAAGCGTCAGGATGAATATCTACTTTGCCAGCTATGATCGTTGCTATTATTCTAAGTGGTAGTGTTCTTGTGCTAATAGTTAATCGATCACAAGCTAAAAATCCTGTTACAAATGTGGCCGTACTTGCAATAACACAATGGCCCACAATTGATCTAACTTGAAAAGAAGAATTCATTGCAGTTGTAGCGTTGGTTCCATCAAAAGTTAATGTAGCCAAAGCTGGATCTTGTCCGACTAGCGCGGTTGCTGGCCCAGCAAAATTCCAAGAGGCCCGTGTTGTTGGTGAAAAGTCGACATCGTAAGCCGCAGAGCCAAAAGACTGTGACGTTTGTGCACTTCGTTTTTCTTCACATAATGCATCTAATTCGGCGTAATTAAAAGCATTTGTCGCACTTGTGGGAAGAGATGAAACATATGTGGGCTTTTCATAGCTATTGCTTGATGAATTTTTTCCGATCATAAAATTTTGAATTAAACTTGAATTGTTTTCAAATTCCCCAGAATCATAATCTTTATACGTACTTTTCTTTCTATAGTAGCCCAGATTCCAACCGCGTGTTTCGATAACAATATTAAATTTATCACCATCATCATCAATAATTGAATCTTCATTTTCGATATCAACATTTAAGTTCAATTTATCTTTTTCTCTGTATTCTTTACCTTTGTGCTGAGTGAAAGAATTATTAATATACATTTTTATTTTACCAGGATTTGACGCCATATTGCCAGCGCCGTTTTTAGCATTTTGATAATCTTGTTTCTTTTTTTGTAAATCTGCAATTTCTATTAGCTTGTCTGATTTTTTCTTGTTTTCAACATCAATTTGTTCTTGTGTTGGTGTACCCAAAAGTAAACTGGCTAGATTCGCTATGATTGTATTCAGTTCAGTATTTTTAATCGCTAACTGAGTATCTACATTCGCTATTTTTTGATCTAATGAAGCCTCGTAACCAGAGGAATTATTAATTCGTAATTCAACATATTCTTCGTTTGAAGCATCTTTATAATCGGTAGACATATCAAAAGCGATTGTTTTAGTTGTGTTCGAAGAAACTAAACTTATTGTTGTCGTCAATAATGTGCCGTAGTTGTCATTTGATTTACGATAGAATTTATACTGCGTTGAATTATTACCTGATTTACTCCAACCATTTTGACCAGCACTATCTTCTAGCTTGTCACCTTGGTAAGTAAATTCATCACCATTACTTAACACCATTTGATATTCACTTTTTACATTAGATCCACTTGTGTTAAATTTTTTAGTGTCTATCGTCATAACGTTTTGAAAAACGACTTCATTGTTAACATTTTTTTGTGATCTTTCTAAACATTGCTTCATTAAAGCATAATCGGCTGTGGCTGAATTGGTAACTTTACCAAAAACACTTAAACCTTTATCCAGACCACCATCATTTTCAACACCTTTTAAAAAACCACCGAAACCTTCGCCGCTTCCTACCCAGTACTGATCATCTGCCTCGCCCGTCGTTGCTGGTTTATACAAAGCACCATTTTTAAATAAAGCGCCGTTACCCAAATAAACTTTATCGGCAAAAGTCACAGGGTTAAAATAACTGCTGGTTGAGTATGGTAAATGGATATTTTCGTTTACGTAAACAGGGCTTAAGAATGTGAGGCCTTTATAACTTTTGGCTAAATCAGCATCAGTTGTAAATTGATTAAAAGCTGAATCACCAACCGCTAATGTGTCCGAATTTTTTTTGTCTAATCTTAAATCTTTTGTCATCAATAAAGCATATGAGCCCAATTCACGCGGGTGTACAGAAACTTTTGATGTTAATGTAAACCGGCTTTGGTTCCACTTCGTCAAAGCACCGGTTTTAACACCAACGAATGTGACTTTGATATTTAGATAAACTTCCGAACCATATCTTGGCAAAAATAAACTGCGATCGCGTTCAATTTTAACTTCAACACCAGTGGCTATTTCATTTAAAATAGGTTGGCTAAAAATAATATAAAGCGGATGCGCTACGGATACTGCCGTTAAACCAATTGTCTGTGTAATACTATTTAGCAAAGCATCTTCAGGTTTTGCTATATCTTTGATAGTGCCTGATTCAATCATAGCTTTAATATAATTAAGTTGATCAATACTCATGATTAATCGTTCAGTCGACGCAGGATGTTTGAGACCACAATTGGCATCTTGCATAAAGACAGAATCAATCATCATGGCTGGAGTGGTTTTGTATCTGCAGTTGAAGACAATCCGCAAACATTGCTTGATAAAAAATTGATAACACTGAAAGAGCTAATAGAATTTGAGTTGCTGATGGAATTGGATGCAC
>JAYUQO010000054.1:0-2082 GCA_043756765.1 Bdellovibrio sp.
GTCAGTATGGATTTACTGACCCAACGCCTACAGGTTCATGAAAAAACAGCGTGGATGCTGCGGTCGCTGTTGTCTTAAATTATAAATTAAACTTTTAGAAAAAACAGAAACACTTGAACAATAAATCCATTATCCGCATCAGCCTGCTAGAAGCTTTTTTTACAAGCTTTGTAGTGGGCCTTGCGGAAACATATTTTCCAGCATTTTCTTTGATGAAGGGTGCGTCTGCGATTGAAGCTGGCGTACTGATTTCTGTGCCGCTAATACTGGCTGTGTTTTTACAGTGGTTTTTCATGAAACGATTTAAAAATGTAACTGTGTCATCGTGGGTGCCTGCCATGGCACTGGTGCAATTTTCTGCGCTAGTCATGTTAGCTTTAGGCAGTGTTACTCATACGGGTAATACTTTTGTTATTTTATTAATTATTTATTCTGTTTATTGGTTTGGGCATTTTGCAAGTGTTCCAGCGTGGAACAGATGGGTGTTTGATTTAATATCTGTACAGCAAAGTCAAAATTATTTTTCATTACGAACCAGGGTTTTACAAATTGGTATTATTTCAGGGCTTATTCTTGGTGGCTACGGTCTTCACCTTAATATTTTGAATTTACCAATAGAGATTTTATTTTTAGGAATGTTTATTTTAAGTTGTGTATTAAAATTTCTTTCGTATTACTTGTTAAAACAGCACGGAGTCGTCGAAACAAAAATCAAGCTAGATATCATTCATGCCAGGAACTTGTTTCTGAAATACAAACCCTTTCTAAAAAGTTTTAGTTTATTTAATTTGTCCGTATTTCTATCGGCCTCTTTTGTGGTGAGCTACTTATTGGTCGAACGTAAACTGAGCTTCGAACAATTTATGTGGGTCATGGCTGGCCTTTTTATAGGTAAAGTCATAATGACATTTATCATTTCTAGGATTGAGGAAAATATTCAGCCTTTTAAATTATTATTCTACGGTGGACTTATAGCGGCACCGTTACCCGTGTTGTGGCCGCTAAGTACGGACGTGTGGATGTTGTTCACCGTACATATTATCTCGGGGCTTGCTTGGGGTGCATGGGAAGTGGGATTGTCGCTTTGCTTTTTTAAAAATTTACACATCGATGAAAAAATGGAAATGATTTCTATTTACAACCTGGTCTTAATTTCAACACAAGTTGTGGGCACTTTGGTGGGCGCTTTTGTACTGAAATTCTTAATCAAAGAAAACTATGAGTTGCTGTTTGTTATCTCGGGGTCAATTCGTGTGCTTTGTGTTTTATCTTTACGAAAAAAAACTTTTGGCGAACTAACGGTTTAGGCTGCTTTTTTGTGTAGCTTTAACTCTGGCAATAAGCCTACAGCTTCAACTAATCTGAGAACTCTATCGATTGTAATTTTTTGCAAACTGCCAGACAAGATGCCTGTAATAGCACTTCTGGGTAATTTTGTTTTTTTTGCCAAGAAGGCATGAGTAAGCTCCTGCTTATCGACCTCTTTTTTTATGGCAGCAATCAATTGGGCTTTTATAACAGCCTCGATGCCTCGAGCAGGTGAAATACCCAGTTTTCTTGCTAATTCTAAACCTTTTGATGTCTGTTTCATGAAAGCCCCTTTAATCTTTTTTTTACTAATTCAATAACGTTTTTAAAGCTAATGCATCAGCAATATCCTCTCGAATGGAAAGTGGAAAATCTTTTAGTTCTTTCTGACATTGTTTAAGAATAGTAATCACTTTTCTAATGTCTCATATATAAGACATTAAGTCAAGTCTTATATATGAGACATTAGGATATAGCGTTTCTAAGTTGTTAATAAATCTAAAAGCGGACCTTCGATCGTTACAATCGCTGAACGTGGCAGATCACCTTTTATTCCACTGGGCCAATTAGACGTAAGGTCGGTTAAACTTTGTGAGTTGTCCCCGGGATGTTGCACGCAAAGAAACAGTGTTTTTCCATCTGGCGAAAATGTCGGTGCTGTTAATTCGGCGTCGACGGGGGCCGAGGCCACTTGAAATATTTTTCCTGCTTGTGGGCCCTTCATCGGAATATAAAATAGGCCGTTGTTCATAAATTTTTTGTAATAGTCGCTGG
>JAYUQO010000055.1:0-5341 GCA_043756765.1 Bdellovibrio sp.
GCCCCAATGAGGACCGCTTTATTTTTTATTGTTTTTGCATCATTCAATACACCAATCACATTACGACCAATTGACTTATTAGTGATTAAATCGACTGAAGCTGCAAAATACTGCGATGGTAAACTAAATCCTGAGACATTATCGTATGTTTCAAATTGTTTTTGAATTTCAGTATATGTTTTTAATTGGCCAGCTTTTAAAATTTTATCAAATACGCTAGATTGTAACTTTAAAAGTGGCAATTGTGAATCTGATAAGCTTCCGCCAAATTTTAATTCTCCGATTTTGCTATCTTGAACGACGATTACACCGTATGCACCTTTGTTTTTAGCCACAGTGATTTTGTGTTGAAGACGCGAATAAGTTAAAATATGCGTGTGTTTAGAGAATTCTTTTTGTGATGGTCTTGGAGCTTCATCTAATAATATAACCCATTTGCCAGTTACATCTAAATTTTTATAGGAATCATAACCTGCATAACCCGCTACTGCCGGCGCCACAATCCCGTATCCTGCAAACACCAAAGGTTTTGATTGGTAATTTCCTGACTTAGAATAGGACAAAGGCTGATAATCTACACCGCGAACTAGATTTTGTTCAAAACGACCCATAAATTGCGCCGTGTTTGAAACACCGGCCGTAACTCCAGAAACAAATTCAAATTCTTGAATAAAATTATTACCTGCAGCTGGAACCAATCCCCACGTTTTAAATAAATCAGAAATTTTTGCTGTGTATATTTTTTCCTCAATCGATCCGGTAAATCTGCCTTTCATTTTATCAGACGCAAGATACTGAACAATTTGTTCAATATCTGTTTTTTGAATTTCTGGTTTTAGTTGGGTTAATTCATTTGTTAATTCTGTGACTGGTGTTTGAGGCTTCGCCTTAATGCCTAACAATTTTCTAGCTTCTGAATCATTCCAATCAGCTAAATAAATTTGGCTCTCGCCTTTTTCATTTTTATGCGACCATGTGATTTTATTTCCGTTTGGCGAAAAACTAGCTAGACCATCAAAGCCTTCAGTAAAAGTCACGCGAACTGGGTCTTTTTTTCCTTCTGTATCTACAATCATGAGTTCAAAGTTAGAATATCCGCCCACTGTGGTTGAAAAAATAATATAATCCCCAGACGAATGAAAATACGGAGCCCACGACATTGAATTAAGACGTGTAATTTGTTTTTGATCAGAGCCATCAGCTGCATTCATTGTGTAGATTTCTGCACTGGCCCCTGATTCAGAAAAACGTCTCCATGTGATTTTTTTTCCATCAGCACTAAAGAATGGTCCACCATCGTAACCATTTGCTGTGGTCAATCGGCGCACATTAGTACCATCGGCATTCATGATATAGATATCCATAAAATACGATGCATCTTGAGTTAATTTTTTTTGATCAACTTCAGATAATTTTTCTTGGTAAGCCCTGCGATTTGAAGCAAAAGCGATTTGTTTTCCATCCGGAGAATAAGACCCTTCAGCATCGTAGCCTTTTTCTTTGGTTAAACGCTTGATATTTTGACCTTTAAGATCTGATTCAAAAATGTCAAATTGATCATCGAAGCTCCATGAATAACGGCCTTTAACAGGCTTTGCCCGTTCGGCAAATTCGGACTTTACCTTTTGAGCTGTCTGCGTATCTAAATGCGTTGATGACCACATCGCTTTTTTTTCATCAGGGTGAATCCAACCGCATGTTGTTTTGCCAGAACCTGTGGATATACGATTGATAGATCCCGTTTCAAGACTCATCACAAACATTTGATAAAACGGATTTTTTGGGTCACGTTCAGATTGAAAAATCATTTTTTTGCCATCAGCGCTGAAATAGCCTTCACCAGATTTAGGGCCTTCAAAAGTGATTTGCTTTTTGTTAGCGATCATTAATCCTTGTGGATCAACGACAGATGTTAAAAAAAGTAGAAATACGACTAGATAAAGTTTGTTTTTTTTCATAGACTTTATTTATCGTAAAGAAGGGCTTTTCATGTCAACTAGTAATCAAATTTGCCGCATCTCAAATGAATGCCCAGGGTGCCAACTTTGGGGAGTCCCTTTTGATCAACAAATTCAGCAGAAAGTGAATCATTTATATCAACTCTTTCAGAATGAATTTAAAGATAAATCTGCTATTGAATATGCCTCTGTAGCTGAATACGGATTACGCCAGCGTTTTGATTTTGTTTATAAAAACAACAGTTATGGCCTCATAAACAATTCAGAAATTATTCCGATCGAAAAATGCCTGCAATTAAATCCTCAATTGCAAGATGCTTACTTAGGCTTACTAGCCTTGCAGTTTAGCCTGAAAATTAACATACGAATAGGATCTATCAGATTGCGCGTTAGCCCGCACGAATCTAAAGCAGGGCTTTGGCTTGATTTTGCTAATACAGATATTAAAAATCTTCTCGTAGAAAAAACAACTCTTCAACAGCTTTCAGAAAAATTTTTTATTGAAGTCGGCCAAAAACGAAAATCAATTGATTTTGAAAATAGTCCTAACATTGATTCAACCAGCCAACTTAAACTTAAAGACCCTGTTATGAAAAAATGGTTTTCTACCCTGGGTGAACCCTTAAATTGTTATGTCGGAAGCTTTACTCAACCCTCTTCAGCAACTGCCGATGTAATCACTGAAACACTTCTTAGTTATATTGATTCAAAAGACTTACTCACAGTCTGGGAATTCGGTTGTGGCATTGGTCAGTACACGATTCCTTTACTTAAAAAAAATCACACAGTCCACGTCTTTGAAAACGATTTAATGGCACTAGATTGCTTGAAAGAAAATGCCAAACAATGGTCAGAAAAATTAGTGATACATAATGATGGCGACAAGAAGACTAAACCTAATGTTGTCGTTGTGAATCCTGCTAGATCAGGGCTTAAAGAATTTACAGGTGAAGTCTGTCTTCATAAACCTGATCAAATCATTTATGTGTCATGTTTTCCGGAATCTTTAAAAGCAGATAGCGAAGTTTTCTTTAAAAATAATTATAAATTAGAAAAATTAAAAATTGTCGATCAGTTTCCACAAACACATCACTACGAAGTGGTGGCTTTATTTCAAAGAATAGATTTTTAATCCAGAGATTTGGCCTGCGATATCTTTTTTAAAGATCATCGACAAAATAGGTAAAACAATAAAACCAGTGACTAAGTGTAGCGTCAGTCTGAAAAAAACTTTTAAGATGTACTTTTTATTGGCTCTTTCCGTGGGTTGGCCTAATCTTAAATAACAAGCCCATTCACCCAGAGTTGAGCCAATATAAAGCCGCGTAGCCAAATAATAACTGATCGAAAAATTAAGAAACATAAAAAATAAACTTTCACGGACTGAAATTCCATTTTTTAAAACTTTCATTAAAAGAATTGATAATACAAAGGTCGTCATCAAAATAAAACAAAGATCAATCACTGCGGCTGCCAATGTCCATGCAACAAGTTTTCCGCCGGTGCGTTTTCGCGATCCTCCAGAGAAGCCCAAGCCATTTTCATCAAAATCAAAACGATTCAAATAATTTTTATGTGATTTTTGATTATCAAGATTAGGCAGAGACGGATTTTTATTCGTCTCTGGTTTTTTTTCTGGGGGGTTGATCGTTTGAAAATAAGATTTCATTTTTTCTAGCATGACCGTTACCCTTACTGACCAGTTCCAACACCAGTTGGTTTGGTCACAGGTTGCACAGGACAGTTAATTGGATTTGTCACAACAGTTCCATTCCAGCATGTGTAGTTAGCAGCCGTTGGGCAAAGTGATATATCCGAAACCTGTGTGACTCCGTCAGCACAAGTGATAATACTGACTGACGATGTTGTTGTACAAGAACATGATGAGTTATTCGATAGCGTTTGTCCTGGAGGACATGCCGCACATCCACAAATACTACCTAAGACAACTTGTGGTGCAGGACATGAAATTCCACAAGGAGGACGAGTCCCGTTCGGGCAATAGTCCGCAGCAGATTTGCGATCTGGTTTTTTCGGTGACCATAATTTATAAATCGCGAATAAAACAACGCCGCCTAATATCCAAGGTGCAGCGGCTTTTAAAAACCCACCAATTTTAGACCAAAAACTTCCGCCATCTTTAGCGCCATCTTCAGTTTTATTAGGAAGACGACATTCTTTTTGTTCAGCGCCGGCACCGTTATCACCAGTGACTGTGCATGTTCCTTTAACACAGTATGTTCCACCTAATTCACAGGCTTTTGAATCATCAGGATTAACTGGTTTAGTTGTATCAGAAGTCACCGGAGTTGGCGTAACAACCACAGGCGGAGCCGCACTACATTTTGCTCCAGGGTTAGCTTGTGCGCCGCTTGAACAACTACATCTTAATGTTAATGCATCAACTTTTCCACCATCAGGGCAACCAGGTTGTTTTTCTAAATAAGTTGCAATATGTAAAAATCGTCTTTGCAATTGATCACAGGCTTGGTAAAAATTCTTTTCATGTTTTTTACCAGGAGTCGATGCTGCAGCTATACAGCTTTCTTTCGCTCTTGTAATTTCGTCATCAAATACTGATTTAATATTAACTAATTGACCGATTACATCATCACTTAAGGCTTTACCGAAATCAGCATCCCCAACAAGCATCCCTTTTAAATAATTTTCGACATATTTATCGTTATCTGATTGTTGTTTCTTATATTCAACTTCTAATTCTTCAGCGGACATTGTTAAATTATCTGAACTATAGCGATCTTTATTTCTTAAATCTTTTTTAATAAATTCTTTAGCTGGTAAATTACCCAGCGGGCTAGCTTTGTCACAAGGGCCATCCGCATGAGTCGCTATTTGAAAATCACCTTTTTTAGAAATTGTCACACAAATAGCTTTTCCATTTGGCGTTCCGTAAATATAAGGATTACAAGCCAATTGCGCTGACGAACAATCCTTTTGCGCTTCAACAACTTTCTTATTTACTTGTTCGTTGTAACGACCTTCAGTGTAATATTTTTTAGCTTCTTTATGTGAACAAACGCCATTTACATATTTAGAAATATAGCCAGCGACCACACAATCAGAATCACCAGTTGGCGCCGTTGAACCTGCATCTTTTGCAACTTTTACGTCACCATTAGCATCTAGCATATCTTCAGCGTGTGCATTAACTAAAAATAATTTTGCAAAAAACGATTCCAAATTATTAATTTGTGATGTTTTTTGATTTTTATTTAATAATTGTAAAACTTTTCTTGAGTCATTCAGAACTTGACGCATATTCAAAATATACATCGCGCGTTCTTTTTGATTCATCTTCTTCCAGGTCTCTTTTGACAAACTTGGGTAACCCTCAAATTTTTTAGGGGCTGCTGCTGTAGTCA
>JAYUQO010000056.1:0-2077 GCA_043756765.1 Bdellovibrio sp.
GGACGTGCTCATGATCTTCATGATGTGGGACAACGAGTTCTTAAAATTATGTTGGGTATCAAAACTGAAAATCCACTTATTCATCTAGAGGGTCACGGAGCTAAACAGCAACCCGTAATTTTAGTCGCCCAAAGTTTAACTCCGTCTGATATGGCTTTTATGAATGCGGATATCATTAAAGGTCTTTGTACTGTTGAAGGCGGGGCCAGTACTCATGTGGCTATTATTGCTAGATCAATGGGAATTGCATCGATTGCCGCTGTAGATTCTTCATTATTAGATATTCCAGACAACACGATGGCGATTCTTTATGGCCAAAAAAGTTATTTAAAAATTAAACCTGATGCCGCAGAAGTTGACCGTGTTCAATCAGAAATATTCAGACAAGACCAAAAATTAGTTGATAATAAAAAATCAGCTGGGGAACCAGCTGTTACAATAGATGGTGAAACTATTCATGTTTTTGCCAATGTAGGAAAATTACCAGAAGCTATAGATGCTGTGACAAACGGTGCCGAAGGTGTTGGTTTACTTCGTTCAGAATTTTTATTTTTACACCGTGCAACTGCGCCCAGCGAATCGGAACAGCTACAAAAATACCAAGATATTATAAGCGCACTTAACAACGACCAAACCGGCCATCAATCTCATAGACCAGTGATTATTCGAACACTTGATGTGGGCGGAGACAAACCCCTCACTTATTTACCGATGCCAGCAGAAGAAAATCCATTTTTAGGTGTTCGTGGTTTAAGACTGTCATTACAATCACAAGAAATCTTTAGAACGCAGTTACGAGCTTTATTGCAAGTGAAACCCATTTCAGCTTTACAGATTATGTTTCCGATGGTGACAACACTTTCTGAACTAACAGAGGCTAAAAAAATTCTTAAAGAAGAATGTGATAAATTAAAAATTCCACAAATTTCAACAGGCATCATGATTGAAGTCCCCTCTGCAGCATTGATGGCTGATGTGTTCGCTCCGCATGTGGATTTCTTTTCAATTGGTTCAAATGATTTAACACAGTATACATTGGCTATTGACCGCGGCCATCGTGATTTAGCAGCAATGGCTGATGGCCTGCACCCTAGTGTTTTAAAATTAATTAAAATCACTTGCGATGCAGCTAACAAGCATAAAAAAATGGTCGGTGTTTGCGGCGGTATTGCTGGTGATCATCAGGCTGTGCCATTGCTTATTGGTTTGGGTGTGCATGAGCTTAGCGTGAGTGTTCCAGTAATCCCCCATATCAAAGCCCAAATTCGTAAACTTAAAAAATCAGATTGTATTTTATTAGCCGAAAAAGCTTTAAAATTAGCGGAAGCTTCTGAAGTTAGACAAATTGTTAGCGATGAATATTTATAAAGCACTGTTTAATAAATAAAGGACTACCCATGAAAAATATTTTAAAATCTAGTTTTGCCGTTCTTCAAAAAATAGGTAAATCATTAATGCTGCCCGTTTCTGTTTTACCCGTTGCAGGTATTTTATTAGGTGTTGGTAGTGCGCACTTTGGATTTGTTCCAGAAACTGTGTCAAATATGATGGCCAGCGCTGGTGATGTGATTTTTAGTAACTTACCACTGCTTTTTGCTATTGGCGTAACACTTGGTTTTACCAATAATGATGGCGTTGCAGCATTAGCATCAATGATTGGTTACGGTATTATGTTAGCATCAATGGGCGTGATGGCTAAAATTTTAGGAGTGCCGACAAAACCAATGATGGGTATTGAAACAATCAATGCCGGTGTTGCTGGTGGTATTTTTATGGGGTCGATCACGGCATTTATTTATAATCGCTATTATAAAATATCACTGCCATCCTATTTAGGTTTTTTTGGTGGTAAACGTTTTATTCCGATTGCGACATCATTTGCAGCTATCTTAGCTGGCGTGGTGTTGTCTTTAATCTGGCCTCCTATCGGCCAAGCGATTCAAAGTTTTTCGCATTGGGCGGCTTCTGAAAATCCAGCTATGGCTTTTACGATTTATGGTATTGGTGAAAGATCACTGATTCCTTTTGGTTTACATCATATTTGGAATGCTCCTTTTTTCTTTGAAACGGGATCTTA
>JAYUQO010000057.1:0-15524 GCA_043756765.1 Bdellovibrio sp.
GCCCCCAAAGAACTTTCGACAAATATTTATATTTCTTAAGCTCAATAAGTCCGGGCCTTACTGAAATAAGACATACAAAAATGCCCAACACTACAGTCATTATAAGGAAAAAGCCTTCAATGTTAAAAACGAGAGTTTTAAAAACTTGAGCTAAATCATCACGAAATCCCATTGAATAAACCACAACGCTTACGTATAAAAACGTGATTAAAATTGTTTTTATAAGGTCTTTGTTCGTATTCTGGATAGGTTTTACGGGGTTGTGGTCATTCAAAATTTGATCTAAAAATTTATTTTTTTCCATAAGTGTCTCCATTTAAGTATTCTTCTTTCAGAAAACTCCGTGCTCTGTGAAGCAAAACTTTGATGTTGGCTTCGCTGTGGCCAGTCTTTGATGCGGCCTCAGTTTGATGGCTTTGATGATTCTTACTGGAATCGACAAGCAGATAGAAGCGAGGCTGGTGACTGCTCTACCAGCTTGGTACTTAAGATTTATCACTAAAATTTAAAGAATTTTTATTTGAAATAATTTGGCGTTTCCACGATTGTTCCCGAACTAGAGCTTGAACTATGATTCATTAACTAGAGCAGTTAACTCAATGTAGAGTGCTTCAGTCAGTTGAATAGCAGCAGTAACTAATTTTTCATTCAATGGTGGAAGCGCGTGTTCAAAATCAGGATAACGATATTCTACAGCATAAATCGTCATATCAAGAACAACTTTGTATTTGATTGCTAGCTGAGGATTAATTTCGCCGACTTTGGCAAGTAGTACATTCATGTTATGAGTTTTAAGAATACGTACATTATGGAAAGTCAAAAATCCTTTAATAGATTTTTCTGTTGATTGTTGGCAGTGAAAAACGATGCCACTTAAAAAATCTTTTTCGATCGGGTGTAAGTGCTTGGCAACTTTTAGATCTTCTCTGGCTTTTGCAAACCACATCTGAGTTGATTTAGCATTAGCCAAGTGGAAGCTCCAAACCTAAGTTAAAAGCTACTTCAGGTATAGAATTAAGTTCATTCTTCCAATCGTTGAAATAGTCTTCGTCATAAACAAAGACATCTACTGAGATATTTAAATCAAATAAGATTTCTCGTGCAATTCGCATATTTTCAATTCTAGTTTTATCTGTTTTTGCGACGACTACAGCGAAGTCGTAATCACTATCAGCCCGATCAGTACCATAGACTCTGGATCCGAAAAGAAAAATTTTTAATGGATTAAATGTGTTTTTAAGTCGAAGAATAATTTCATTAAAATTATTATCAGAGGACAGAATATCTTGAAGGTTTTTTTTGGGAGGTAAGTCTATATGTGTTGACATAAAAACCTCTATAAATTTGGCGTAGGAAACCCGAGAATATGCAACCATTGCCAAGTTCATGATTTCATTGAGTTTGATAGAAAAGACTTTAATTATCAGTTCTCTTTATTTGCCCCAATGTATGAAAAAGGGCTGTCAATTGCAATCATTTCTGATCGAACAGGATACGCGTTAAGCACGATTCACAATTGCTTAAAAAATGGCAAAATGACGTTAAGATCAAGCACCAAAGGCAATCTAAAAGATAAAAAGCGTCAGCATTTTAAAAAGTTTGGGCCACCGCCATATGGTTATTGCTACCTAGACGGTCAGCTGACTAAAGATCCAAGAGAATACTCTGTACTTCAAATAATACGTCAGCAGTGGACGTTGAAAAAATCGCTAGTGGATATCGCAAGTTATCTTAATAGCAAAAAAACCAGAACACGCAGTCAAAAAATCTGGCGACCACCCATCATTTCAAAAATTATTAAAAGACTAGAGGAAGAGGCTTTAAGCCAAGAAAAGGGGAAAGTATGAACTTAGATAAATTAACATCATTAGCTATTAGCGTGGTTTTAGCAGCTGCACTTATGGGTAATTTGGATCGGTTACAGCTTTGGGTCTTAAAATCACAAGCCAAGCTGTTGCATGAGTCACGCGCAAGCAACTGGGGTAATCCAAGTATTTTTAAAATTAAGTGATCAAATTTGCTGTGGCTGCGCCGAGATTTTATCTGCTGGGGCTAAGTCAGTATGATCTTTATTGCTACTGGAATCTTCGATGAGCGCAATGTTTTGTGGAACATAAACATATACGTCAAGATCAGCTATAGGCCCTAGGTGCTTCTCAATTAAAGACTGTACATCATGCCAGTTAAGACCACCCAGTCCACAGCCTAAAGCGGGTATTGCAATAGACTGAATGCCCATATCTTTGTACGACTCGGCTAAATACTTAAGGCCGTCGTCGATATCTTGAAGTGTAGAATTGTCTTTCCAGTGTCTTTTTGTTGGGAAGTTAAGAATCTGAGAAGTGTCATCTTCCCAAAGATAGGGAGCTCCGGGTTTGACATCACCTTGGGTGCAGCGATTTTGATAATCGGTGAACATTGTCGGATAGCGGTTTTTAAACTCAAGGGCAATACCTTTACCCATGATTCCCACGCAGTTCACAGCGTTTGTTAAAACTTGTGAGGGTGATTTAAAAATGTCGCCTTTTACAAATGTAACCACAGGTTATCCTTTTTTTAAATCTGTCTGTGAGGGAGTCATGAAATACCAGCCCTTATTGACGTTTACGGGTTTCTTTATACCAAATTCATCAAGAATTGCCAAGGTGCGAGTTTTGGCACTTTCAGAATAACAAACGATATCGTGCATTTGGGCTATAGGGAGCCTATTTAAAATTAAAACTTCAGCCTGTTTTTTACGTTTAAGTTCTTGGTATCTGGCATATTTAACCGATTTGATGGCAGCTATATCAAGGTTCGAAAAAGTGTCTGGCCCGTTGAATAAATAAAATTTTGAAGCTAGTGACCGGGCATTGCCATCGCAAATTACAGAGCCAGTCGTAGATAAAATATCTAAAGAAAATCGTAAAAATAAAATTTCTTCATTATGATTTTGATTTGTTGCAACCATCGGCGTTTTAAACCCAAGATATAAGGGAACATAGTCATGTAATGGCAATTGTGTGGGTGGTACAGTTATAACAGCGCGCCCAGCTTGAACGTCATCATTAGCTAAATTTTTGTAATTATGATCACGCATAAAATTGTAAGAACGCAATTCGCCAGTTTCAAAAATTGAACGTAAATTATCAACGTGAGTCATATGATGGGCGACCCAAATTTGATATTTTTCATTGATTGTTTGGCTTAAGCTTTTAATCATGGGTCACCATTATTTACGAGTGTAGAATTAGCACATCAAAGAATTAAAGAACACTCTTTTTATAAATTTGACCCTGTTTGTTCATTACGTTATTTTTGATTAATGGGTAATAATTAGTGGGAACAGATGACCAAATTCGTTCGATAGAGAATCGATTAACGAATCTTGAAAAAGAGCGTGTTGATTTGCTGACCGAATTAAAATCATTACGTGCCCAGCGCGACAATCAAAAGACCGTCGTTCAGTTGGGCCAGCCAACACTAATTAGTGCGCCAGTAACTAACGAAGAAAAAGCTGAATTATTTTTAGCTTTATTTTGTGGTCGTAAAGATGTTTATCCAAGGCGCTGGGAAAATAGTAAAACTAGTAAAAGTGGCTATTCACCTGTTTGTGAAAATGAATGGGTTAAGCCTATTTGTCAAAAACCTGTGATCAAGTGTAGCGATTGTAAACATCAAAATTTTTCACAATTAGACACTGGTGTTATTAGTAATCATCTGCGCGGAGTTACGACTATTGGAACATATGCTATTCGTAGTGATGATACATGCACATTTCTTGCTTGTGATTTCGATGAATCATCATGGCAGACGGATTTATCAGCTTTTTGTGAAACTGCTAGATCTTTTGGAATTGATGTGGCGATGGAGCGCTCTCGTTCTGGTCGTGGAGGCCACGCATGGATATTTTTTGCAGAACCTTTGCCAGCAAGATTGGCAAGATCACTTGGAACTTTGATAATTGCTAAATGCTCGGAACGTAATATTCGTTTAAGTCTTGAGTCTTACGATCGGTTTTTCCCAACACAGGATTTTTTGCCTCGTGGTGGTTTTGGTAATTTAATCGCTCTACCTTTGCAAAAAGTTCCTCGTGAAAGCGGCAACAGTTTATTTATTGATGAATCCTTTAGTGTAATTCCTGATCAATGGTCCTACTTAGCATCGGTTCGAAGACTTTATAAGTTTGATGTTGAAATGCTATTGAAAGAATTTTTGCCGCAGAAAAATATTAAGCGTGCTGATGGCCTTGAAGATATCGCATGGCTTACAGATAATGAAATTTTGGATAAAACATCTTTACCACAAGAACATGAAAAATCATTAGCAGGTCAAGATGTTGAAGTTACATTTGGCTCGATGTTATCAATTCCAATCGAAGGATTGCCTAACAAGGTCATCGCCCAGCTTAAAAAGACTTCGAGCTTTGCAAACCCTGAATTTTATAAACTGCAAAGAATGCGGATGCAGACTTACCCCCATCCAAGATTTATATTTGCGGGTGAAGTAAGGCCTGATAGCTTATTGTTGCCGCGTGGGGCTTTAGACAAAGTAACTAAAATTTTAAAAGACTCTGGTGCGAGCGTTGTAATTCTTGATGAACGTATTGCGAAGAAAAAGATAAAAGTTCAGTTCAGTGGCACGTTGACAACTATTCAGGAGCAAGCCGTCAGTAAAGTAAAAGAATCTGATTTGGGAATCTTGATGGCGTTTCCTGGTGCAGGAAAAACAGTGATGGCCTGCAAACTTATTGCGGATCGCAAAGTTTCAACACTTATACTTGTTCACAGGCAGCCACTATTAGATCAGTGGAAAGAGCGCATCTCAACATTTCTTAAAATTCCTATTAAAGAAATTGGTACTTTAAGCGGAAGTAAGAAGAAAATGACAGGACAAGTTGATATCGGAATGCTTCAGTCCATAAGTCGTATGGAAGACTTCTCTGAAATTGCGAATAAGTATTCACAGATTATTATTGATGAATGTCATCATATCCCGGCGGTCTCTTTCGAAGCTATATTAAAACAACTTCCAGCGCGGTATGTTTTGGGTTTATCAGCTACGCCATATCGAAAAGATGGTTTAGAAAAAATCATGTTTTTACAATGTGGTCCTATACGTTTTGAAATGGACCCATTGCAAACATCAAATTTAGTAAAAGAAGTTACGATTCATGAAACATCATTAGTATTTCCAGAAGAGCTAGGACGGCAACCACCGTATCACGTATTAATTCACCATTTAGTTTCAAACGAATCGCGCAATAGATTGATTTCTTCAAAAGTTTCAAAGGCTTTGGATCAGAATAGGTTTCCACTTCTTGTCTCAGATCGAAAAGATCATCTAGATATGTTAGGTCAGATGATCTTGCCAATGAATCCAGATGTTGAACTAATAGTTTTGGAAGGTGTAATGTCGACTAAACAAAGACGGGCAGCTTTGGCAAAACTTGATGAATTGAAAGCACAAAATAAAAAAATAATTTTAATGGCTACAGCGTCTTTAATTGGCGAAGGCTTTGATATGCCCGCTTTAGATACTTTAGTGTTTGCTACTCCACTTTCTTTTGAGGGACGATTAATTCAGTACGCGGGTCGTATTCATCGCGAATCTGAAAATAAAATATCAGCGCAGATCATTGATTTTGTAGATTCGTACAGCGCTATGTTTTTAAAAATGTATCGTGGGCGCGTAACTACTTATCGAAAAATGGGCTATAAAATAAATGAAGATGAAAGGCTTTTAGGTCCATTAGCTACTTGGAAAAAGTGAACGGTGTTTTAAGCGCTTTCTTTTTCTTCTTTAAGTTTGTAGTGTGTAATTTTCCTCGACTTATAGCTTCTCCAAGTTCGTTCAATCGTAGAATGTCCCATCCACTGACTAATATGAATAAAGTCTTGCTGCTGACCTAACATCAAATCAGTAAACCCTTTACGTCCACCGTAAAGAGTAGTGTGTCCGTCAAAAATTTTTCTTATTCGTTTTACATGAGGTCTTATCATATCCTTATTTTTTATTATCGTAAGTGCTTCAAGTTGTTCTTTAAAAATTATAGGAATAAGTTTCCACCTATTTCTTGGTGGCACCGAAGTTAATTTAGTCTGATAAACCCAAAGAATTGGATTTCCATGAATATCAGATTGAAGTCGAACATATTTATCTTCTTTTAGCTGATCAATCTCCATAGGGCGCAAACCAAGCCAAACTGAAATATAAAGCCAGTTATATTGCTGAGGTTTAAAGTTCATTTTAGCGTTTTCCAGCTGCTCAGGCGTGATTGGATCAGAACAATTCGACCTGCCACCAGATTTTTCATAATAAGCTTCTATAAGTCTTGCGCGTTCAGTTCCTCTTGGTGTTGGGATTCTTGAAAATCTTTGACCTAGTCGTCTTGAAAGAAAAAATCCCCAGATATTTGTTATCGATATGATTTTTTTAACATAAGAGAAGCTAAATTGTTTTTTAAAAAGGTAATCATAAAATAAGTATTTATTTTCAAACCATTCCGACGGATCATGACCTACTTCGATTAACATTTTCTGTGAAGCTCTCCAGCCAGTTAAAAATCTTTTCTTCCATCCGGCATCTTGAAAGCGACCCGTTAAATATTTTAATTCAAATTCATCTTTATAAAGTTCAGGAATACTAGCGGTAAACTTTTGTTTTAATAAAAGTTGTTCTTCTTCGATTTTGTGTCATTTTTCTTCTTGTCTTCTACTTTCAAGTTTTGCATTTAATTGTTTTGCACGAGACTTGGCTTGTTCAATTGTCATTGATTCAACAAAACCTATAGATTCCCAGCGATTTTTTCTAACATCCCATTCTCGTCTAGGTCTTTTAGTTTTTGTAGATGTTGCTTCGGATTTTTTGTAAGTAATGAATTGCACTTTCCAATTTGGATGCGAAATTTTATTTTTTAATTCACGAATATAGTAGCCCATATGTTCCTTTTCTGTTTTTAAAACAATTCGGAACTTTGAAAGAGTAGATGAAATGACTAATGGTTCAATGTGAAACAGAAATACTGGTGATGAACGCTAATGTGACTGAAAATGATTGTCTGCCTTGTCCGAATTGGACAGGGTTTTTGCTTCTAAATATATGATATTATAGGAGAAATTGGCGTAGGAAACCCGAGAATATGCAATCATTGCCAAGTTCATGATTTCATTGAGTTTGAGAGAAAAGACTTTAATTATCAGTTCTCTTTATTTGCCCCAATGTATGAAAAAGGGTTATCAATTGCAATCATTTCTGATCGAACTGGATACGCGTTAAGCACAATTCACAATTGCTTAAAAAATGGCAAAATGACGTTAAGATCAAGTACCAAAGGCAATCTAAAAGATAAAAAGCGTCAGCACTTTAAAAAGTTTGGGCCACCGCCATATGGTTATTGCTACCTTGACGGTCAGCTTACTAAAGATCCAAGAGAATACTCTGTACTTCAAATAATACGTCAGCAGTGGACGTTGAAAAAATCACTAGTGGATATCGCAAGTTATCTTAATGGCAAAAAAACTAGAACACGCAGTCAGAAAATCTGGCGACCACCAATCATTTCAAAAATTATTAAAAGACTAAAAGAAGAGGCTTTATGCCTAGAAAAGGGGAAAGTATGAACTTAGACAAATTAACGTCATTTGCATTAAGCGTGGTCTTAGCAGCCGCGCTGGCTGGAAATCTCGATACACTCACCCGTTGGGTGGCAGTTGCTCAGGCGAACCTATTATTTGAATCAAGAACTGAAACGTGGGGCAGTCCTGCGTTTTTTAAAGAAACCAAACAACCAAACCATAGGAGGTAAATTATGACTAATAAAAGAAAAGTGTGCTTATACGCAAGGGTGAGTACTCAGGATCAGGCGACCGGATTGGAATCACAGGTGAGGGCTCTTAATGAATACTGCCGCTTAAACGGCATAACGGATTATGAGCTATTTGCTGACGAAGGAATTAGTGGAACAAAATCATCTCGGCCAGCACTGGATCGAATGATGAAAGCAATTAGAGACAATGAAGTTGAATGCGTCGTTGTATATTCATTTTCCAGATTCGCCCGAAGCACTACGCACATGCTTAATGGGTTAGAGGAGATGAAAAAGGTAAACACGAATTTTGTTTCGCTCACAGAAAAAATCGATACTAGCTCACCCATAGGTAAAGCCATGTTTGTGATTATTTCAGCTATTGCTGCCTTAGAGCGAGACTTAATTGCTGAACGTGTGAAAAACGGTCTTGCAAATGCCAGAGCTAAGGGGAAATTAATCGGTCGAAAGAAAATGCGAGACTCCGATTTAATCCGCAAATTACTTAAGGCTGGTATGACCTATAGAAACATTGCGATCATTTCAAAATGCTCTCATGGTTCAGTTCATCAAGAAAAACTAGCTATGAAGCGTGATGAAGAGGCCGCGCGGTTGAAGCAGATCGAAAAAGAAAGAATTGAATCTGAACAAATGGCAGATTCAAAAATGCAGTTCCCAGATCAATCAAGCAATGCCGCTTGATCTGATTTTTACTTGAGAAGTTTTACATTAAACTTTTGAATTAAAAAGCAGGTTGTTAGTCAGAAAAAAAACCCTAAAAAAATCTTAAAGTGCGGCAGTCACAAAAGCATATAAAAAAATCGGGAAATTTAGTTCCCGATTTAAATCAGTTTAATGTTTTAAACGCTTTAGCAAAGAACGAAGGGGTTTAAATTACTTTGCTTCAGACTCAGCACTTGGCATGCTGAGTCTGATCAATTAGAGAGAACAGTTATCCGTGCCCAATAAAACTGAAGCAAGACTAATATTTATTGCAAGTTGTTAATTAGATAACTTATAAACAATGCCCCCAATATCCATCACAAAGTATTTACTATCTGGGCTAAATTTATTAGTGGAAAAGAATATGTCTTTTTTTGAAAATACTATTTTTAATGTGGGTACATGAATAATTTCAAATGGCTCCGTTATTGAAGGTGCAACTGTAATATATTTGCCATCAGGGCTAAATTCTACTGGAATATAAGATGCATCAGAATATTTTTTTGTAAACATTTCCTTTTTGGTAGTTAGATTGATGATTTTAATTGAACCAGTAAAGGACTTACTTGGGGAAACCTTGTCGTTGGTATAGGTAGTGGTAACAATATATTTACCATTTGGGCTAAACTTTGCTGTGTAGACGCTCCTATCATTGTTTAAAGTAAGCACTTCTTTGCCAGTGACAGCGTCTGAAACCCGGGCTGTCTTATCGTCACTTGCAGTCAAAATATATTTACCGTCTGGGCTAAATTCGGCTCTGTTGACACTTTCATTATGTTTTATTGTAAATACTTCTTTGCCAGTGACAGTGTCTGAAACTCGAGCTGTATTATCGTTACTTGCAGTCAAAATATATTTACCGTCTGGGCTAAATTCTACTGAATTAACTGTATTACTATAAGTGCTAGCGTTATGAACTATTTTATATTTTAAATTTTCGGAATCATCCATATAAACTATCTCATATTTTAAACCTTCGGAATTGTCTGAAGAAAAACTATAGTGCCCGAGCTCAACAGCTAGAACAGTATTGCCTAAAACCGCAATAACGTATTTACCATCTGGGCTAAATCGTGCTTCGTCGAAACGAGAAAAAAATCCTCCATTTACTTCGAAGTACTTTAACTTGGCCACTATTTTTAGTGTAGACAGCTCAGTAACTATAATCGCGCGGCTGTAATTTGCTACCGTCACAACGTATTTACCATCTGGGCTAAAATGTGCTGATTTGATCATATTACCGACCCAATCGAAGCCATCGCTATAAACTACTGTCTGCTTTTGTGTCGAGAGCTCAGTAACAAAAGATGCACCTGACCCTGCACTTAAAAGATATTTTCCATCCGGGCTAAATTCTGTTGTGTAGAGAGTGCCAGTGTCACCAATCATATCATTGAGGCCAACACTTTTATATACTGCGTACACTTCTTTTAGATTAGAGAATTCAAATTGATTTTTTGAATAACTTTGCGCACTGAATAAAATACATAATGTAGCAATAATACTTCGCATAAATTCCTTGATACCGTTCCAAAGTGTGTGGGATTAATTTCCCTTCTGGCTAAACGATTTAATATTTTGCAACATTACTTTTTTTAAAAAATACTTTCATCTGTAATGATTTGGACATATAAAAAAAACCTGTCAAACTTATGAACAAAACCAAATCGTTTCGATGAGCCGCTTGGACGGCTTTAAGCAGACTATATTGACTATAAGGTGTCTCTGGCTAAGAACGTCTATTATATATGTCTGTAACCCGTTTGAAGTGCCCTTCAGCGAAACCTAACGGCAGTCATTAAAGGTTTGTTAGAACAAAAAACCAACACGACCTAAAGGATTGCTTTCTTAGTTTTACGCTAAAACCATTATATCGAATTTCAGCGTTCAGATGATTTTTAGATGGCCCTAAAAGATTAGGTTTGTTTCAGTTTTAGATGTTAGAACTTAATCAGACTTATCAACGCATATATTCTAAAGGTGGGTTTAAACAACTAAACTATTCGTTTGGCCCAATTCAGAATACGCAAATCGAAATAAGACTCAATCGAAACAAAAAAAGTCACTTTGTAAATTATACTGAGAAAATGGTCTACACTCCCGTTTTTTCTAACGAACTTTAAATTCTATTCGTTCAAACTGTGTAAAGTATATACGAAAATTGAAGTTAAATCACTGGCATAAGCTTGCATATCAAGTATGGAATACAACTAAACGATGAACAAAAGAGAGAAATTTATGAAAAAAATATTAGTAACTGCCATTATCTTAGCAACCTCAAACTTGTATGCGGCAGATGTAAATTGCGAAGCATCCATCTCATCTAGAGGTGGTACGAAAAGGGCCGAAATTCAACTTACGTACAAAGATGGACGTGCGGAGTTTAGTGAAAAATTAGCTGGTTATGAGTTTGAAGGTAAATGTTATAATAACAGCTGCAATATTGGTTTTCATCAAGAAAAAGAACAAACAGGGGGTGGGACAATAGGAGCATTTTCTGAACCAGACGAGAATAAAATTCTTGTTTCTAGATATGAACGCGACCGTGACGACTACGAAATGTTTATTCAATTACTTTGTCAAAAAATTGTAAAAAACTTGAATCTTTGAGCGCAAATGGTTTTGCGATGAAAATACTGTCATTGAAAAGCCGGTGGCATTAAAAGGCTTATAACTTAGTCAAAGCCAGAACAACATAGTTCTGGCTTTTGTTATTTCATCAATTAGTAAAAATTAAAAAACATAGCCTTCCTTGGCAACGTGATTATAACCTACCTTATCTGAATCCAATCCTTTTTCATTTCAGACTGCTCAAGAGCTTCCATAAACTCAGGTGCAACAGCTGAAACTGGAACTCGCATAGTTTCAGTTTCCCACTTCTTATCTTTAAATTTGCCATATTTAAAAATTAACGAGTCATCCTTTTGTCCAAGCTTAAAGACAATAGTATTTTTTAAATCTTCTTTATTTTCTGTCATCATAGTGCCGCCACCGTTGCCAGCAACCGCTTTGATGGAAATTAAAGTTAGAATTAATACCATCTTTTTCATGAAAGACCTCCTTCAGTCTGTGTTTTAGTAACTTGTGTAAATGTTATTTGTGAACCGTAAACCTCGGTGCAACCTTGTTTAATGCCGTCTTCATTCATCTGGCGGTAAAGTTCTTTAAACTTCGGAGCATACCGATCCAAAATAGATTGATTCACTCTTAAAAATTGAGATGTGAACTTATCTTCAGGTTTAAGTTTAGCTAGCAGTGGACTTGCTATAAGCAAATGCGCTCTTACCATTCGTACACTTTCTAAATCCTTCTCAGTGAGCTGATGCCAGTCATTAATGATATCAAAGGTATTCTCACGCCTTTTGATACATCCAAGCCGTATTAGAGCTTCTAAAGCCTCAACAGCTGCAACAACAGTTATTCCAAGCCTTTCAGCAATCCAAATTGGTGATGAATTGAAATTTGGAGCTTCAACTAGGCATTGTACACTTCGCCAAGTACCGTTTCCGAGCCACATTTCCCAGTCGTCTGGGGTGACTTTTGCGTTTAAATTTTTTTCTATATTAATAGCTTCCATCGATTTCTTGCCCTCCTATTATTTTTGAGTTTAATTCGTAGTTTGCTATTTGTTTTATTTCTTCTGGTAATTGTTTTATACCTCCTATCTCGATTGATCCTAGTAACAGTGTTAAAATTGCTTTTTTACTCTCGTGATCTAAGTGTTGAAACAGACAGACCACTAAATCATTGATACATTTTATATTTTTTTCTGGTTTTAAATTTCTTCTTAAATGATGAATTTCTTTTTCAAGATCAAACCCTATTGCATTAAGAATTAAAATCTGATTTTTTCCAGTCACATCACCGCGACCGCAAAAATATTTATTTACTTGGGTTGCAGGTCTTCCAATAATTTCTGCAATTTTAGTTTGTGTGAAACCTTTTTCTTGAGCCAATGGCCAAAGAATTTCACCAAATGATAAATTTTCCTTCATGTTTTCCCCCAAACCTAAAAATCATAAAGAGATATTACAAACCACGTACCAAAAAACTAAATCGAATTCGATCTTCATGATCTAACTCGATCAAAAACAAATCGATTTCACTCTCCCGTATTGCGTAACATATTGAAATTATTAATGAATTTGCCTTTACAATGTTGTTTTAAATTTGTATTACTCACTCACGACTTAATCACTTTGGTTAGTTTAACTAATTGGTTCTGAACTCTAATACAGCGAGTTCACTCATCAGTTAGAAACTAGCGGCACTTGGTTCGGCATTAAAAAGTTTTGTTACGAAAATTGGAAATGAGTTTTGAAAAAAACAGGAGAAATCCTGTCAGGGCATTCTATTGCCTAAATCAATGTTTTTCCAAATCTAGCGACAGAATTTTCTCAAATTTCGGAATCCAAGTCCAAGAAAGTGGAATTTTCTAAAAACGCGGAGACGTCCAAATTTATAGAAATTTCAAAAGTAAGAAAGGCGGGCAAATAAACATAAAACAACCAAAGGGGGTACGTAATGGAACAATCACAAACAGAAAATCAAAAGCTTGAAACAGCAATAACTTGCACGGCTAAAGCTCGATTCATCAAGACAGTTAAAAAAATAACTTCTGCATTTAAGCCAACAACTGAGGATTTAAACTATTCACGTTGGGAAGAGCTAGAGTTTCGTAATCACAAGCAAGCAGATCAGTTTAATCAAGTTCATGATCGGAGGTTCAAATGAGTAGAACTTTTAAAGACACACCAAAACACTTAAGCCAGATTTCAAAAAACGAATTGGAGCTTAACCAAGTTTACATCAGAGAAAAACATTATAGACAAGATCGCTTTCAAAACACTTTTGACAGTTGTTTAGACTGCTCTCGTAGGGGCAGAAATTTTAAAGGCACCTGTCGTGAATGCGGCGAACAATCAATCGAAGACTTAGTCACAGTCTATGAAAGTTTATCTACTTAATAACAATTTTAAAAAGGGGGAAATTTATGAACTACGAAAATAATAAGAATTTAAATACAGAAAATATTTCACCAATCAGTGGAAGAAAAAAAGCAGATCGTTACAGGGTCTTTGCAGGGCACCTAGATTTAGATGGAATGGTGAATGAAAAAGATCAAGTGGGGTTTGCTTTTCAGCGGATTGGATCACAGTCATTCAAGCTAAATCTTTGGATGTTCTTAGGTCAAAACTATTTCATTGTTCCAGTGAGAGATAATCAAACTAAATACACGCTTTACTCGCTGGATGAATACATCACAGAAAATAAAGAACTAAAATCCTATTGGAATAAAGTAGGCAGTGCAGAGCTATACGGAAACTACTTAAAACTAAGTTTTACGCTTTTGTCATATGATTTGTTCATGAGCCTTTTTGACGATGCACAAGCTGACGCTAAATCAGGTTTGAATCAGGAGGCAGCATGAAAAACTTTTTAAATAATGATAAGTCATTTAAGTTTCGAGTAAAAGATTTTGCGCTAATCTTGCTTATCGTTTCAACGGCTTTTTTGCTTACTCTGCCAGCTATGGCAAGTCTTGAATCATCACTTTTAGGAGTGAAAGCAAAGCTTACGGGTTTTATTTTACCCGTCTTATCGGTGATTGGTCTTTTGTTCGCGGGGTTTTCATTTATGACAGGGTCAGAAAGAGCCAAACAGCATATTTTATATGCGGTGATTGGTGTAGCGATTGGCTTTGGGGCACAGGCGATAGTGGATTTTTTATCGTCTACGGTGGGGTAGCTTTTATGAATGAAACATCACTACTTGTAAGTCATGTGCCAAGAACGCTTGAAGCTAAGAGTAAAATCTTTGGTTTCGAGTTAGGGGACATACTGATTCTGTTCTTAAATCTGTCGCTTCAAAACTTAGTCTTTGGAGAAACCAGTGCAAAATTTGTGATGGTGTATGGAAGTACGCTGTTGTTGGGATTTATTTTGTTTTTCGTAAAGCGCGGAAAACCTGATTCATACCTACAACATTTAAGTCAGTATTTCGTTTCGCCAACGGTTTTCTATGCTGGCAATACAGATCAAAAATATAAACCAATTAAATTTGATCGGGGGCAGTTATGCTAGATCAGTCCAATTCACTATCAGAGCAATTGCCGTATTGGGATTTTGATAATCAAGTTTGTATTCTAAACGATGGCTCAATCGCACGAGGTGTAGAAATTACTCCCGTTGATATTGAGTGCTTTGATAATTACCGTATCAACCAATTAACTATGACTTTAAGAGCAGTGCTAAACAGTGTGCCTGAGAATCTTACGATGCAGTTTCATGTGGAAACTACATCTGATTTTTCAGAGACACTTAAAAACCATAAAGATTTGTTATCAACAACAAATCAGTTCTTAAAAGATATTGATGGAAAAAGATGTGATCTGATTCAGGCGGAAATTGAAAATCATGAGTTATTGAAAGCTAGAGTTTATTTATATCTACACTCACCGCAGACTACGAAACATAATACTTTTTCATTAAAATCACCGCAAAAGTTCTCTCATGAGTTTACAAAAAATCATGCTGAAAAAAATGCAGAGCTTCGTGATGCACTGGATTCAATGTCACAGTCGCTAATGGGCGCAGGGTTTAGGGTCAAAGATTTATCCGAATGTAAAATGATTCAGATTTTATATAAATACTTTAACCCAAAACGCGAATCAGAAATTTCAGTGCCCGAAGTGTATTCACCTAAGGATGAGCTTTCGCAAATGTCGCCAAGATCACAGTTAGTCTTTGGAGATTTAGTCCTAGATGAATCTGATTTTGTGCTAGGAGAGAGAAGAACTAGGGTTTTATCTTTGAAAACACTGCCCGAAGTCACAATGGCTGGAATGATGGATGGTTTTTTACGATTCTCGTTTCACTTTGACGTGATTTATTCAGTGAAAGTACCAGATCAAAATTCTGAAATGGCAAAGCTTCAGCAAAAACGCCGAATGGCACATTCACTGTCACAAACTAAAAGTGGACAAGTATCTGACATTGAGAGCGAAGCAAAGCTA
>JAYUQO010000058.1:0-15512 GCA_043756765.1 Bdellovibrio sp.
AAGTACAGATACATACAACTTAAAGCGAAAAAACTTCAAGAAAATCCAGAATCAGTGGATACATTCTATGAATGCTTATGCTGCCATCATGTCAATTCAAGGCCTTAAGAATAAAATATCCAAAGATGAAATTTACATTTAATTAAAACAAATTTACTTCTGTATAAAAACCACTTTAAGTAGCGCAAAATAAAAAAGCGGGTCTACCTTTGCTGTTAGCACACTTTTTTAATGGCAGTGGCTCTTATGATCTTTTTCTTACGCTCCGACTTACTACCTAGACTTAGATATAGTAAATTATAGCGTTAAGTCAAAAATTCAGGTGCTTACAGTGAATCTTGTACATTTATAAGTATACATTAAATTACTATTTGCTGCTTTATAAGTATACATTATACTCCGATATGTATACCTATAAATATACATAAGGGGCAGTTATGAAGACAGATAAGAAACAGCTGGGGCATCAAAAACGAATCATACAGCAGAAGCTAGATTTATTTGTAAAGCTGAATGAGCCTATACCTCCTTCGGGTTGGTTGAAGGCAATACGTGGCTCACTGGGACTTACAATCAGACAATTGGCATTACGGGTTGGAGTTGGTCATGGATCAATTGCGCAGTTAGAGAAAAGAGAACCGAAGAAAAAGGTTACTTTAGAATCCATGGAAAATGCAGCACGCGCTATGGATTGCAAAGTTGTTTATGCCATAGTTCCCATTAAGTCAGGCTACACTTTAGATGACATCATTAAAAATAAGGCTCAGGAAGCAGCTGGTCTTATTCTTAAAGATGTAGCCCACACAATGAGGCTTGAAAAACAAGGAACATCTGACAAGCAGATTCAAAAAGAATTCGATAGAGTAGCAAAAGAGCTTATTGAATCAAACGACCCGAGAATATGGAAAACTAAAAATAAGAAGTTAAAAGTAAAAACGAATGTCTAAATTCAAAATTTCCTACCCAAGTGGCGCAACGTCCATTGATCCAAATGAACTAAAGGATTTAATTCCGGACTACATTTCAACGATGGGTGAGTTAAATCAACTTGAACAATCTAACATTGCAGATGGATTTGTTTGGGCCGGTAAGCAAGACCTGGATGATTTACTTTCAGTGACATTTGTTCTTAAGCTTCACGAATATATGTTCAAGCAAGTCTGGAAATGGGCAGGCAAAACCCGAAAGTCGAACAAAAATCTCGGGGTCATGAAGGAAAACATCATGACTGATCTTGCAATCCTAATTGGCAATACCAAATTTTGGATCGAAAATAAAACATTCACTAATGATGAGATCGCGGCCAGATTTCATCACCGACTTGTTCAAATTCATGTATTTCCAAACGGAAATGGTCGTCATGCACGTTTGATGACTGATTTACTGCTGCAGAAACTTGGCGAAAATAAATTTACTTGGGGTACCTTGGGTGCCCATACTTCACTCGAGGTTGAAGGCCAGACAAGATCTGATTATATCGCTGCAATTAAAAGAGCAGACAATGATGATTTTGAAAATTTAATCAAATTTGTAAGAAGCTAAAGCGCTTGCATTCTTCACGCTCAAACCTGTTTCAATCGTAGTGACCGCATTGCTTAGTCGGGTTGACAATTCAAAAAAAGTACGGTAAAATACCGTACTAGGTGGGATCGCTTTTTATGAACCCTTGAAGGGCCCTTGCATCGGTCAGCGCTCTGTTCGACTCAATAGAGCTTATCGAGCGATTTATATTGAAACAAATGAATCCGTCGAAATAACGGTAATAGGGGTAAATAAACATGACTACTAAATCGATAACTAAAATTTTAGAAAAAGAAATGGGACCCAATTCTTTTGGTGGGTATTTGCGAGGCTGCAGAACAATGAAAGATCTTTCACAAAAAGAAATGGCTGATTATTTAGGAATTTCAAAAAGCACTCTTTGCGATATCGAAAAAGGACGACAATTTGTAAGCATTGAACTAGCCAATAAAATCGCAAAAAAATGTGGTCTTTCGGAAGCAATGGCTGTTGAGTGTACAGTTAGGGATCAGATCAAACGATCAGGGTTAAAGCTCAATGTGCAGATAAAAAAATAGCCTGACTCCATCGATTTAACTTTTTGAATACCACCTATTTGTGCGAATTTAAGCTTTTAAAAGCTCAAACATTTCAATTTTTGCAGGTTTGAGATTTGTAACAGAAGCCACATTTATAAAGTACTTAGGTTTACTGGGGATTGCCATTTCTAGGTCCTCCAAACTCAAAGAGTTTGGAGCGGGAGACGGGACTCAAACCCGCGACCTATGCCTTGGCAAGGCATCGCTCTATCAACTGAGCTACTCCCGCAGTGTTAATCTGCGATTAATGTTTTAAGAATCTAATAAGACTGGCATTTTTCGTCAAGTATTTATAGGTATTAGGCTTTATAAAGACAATTTTCGCGTAAATCATGGGCAATTTTTAATGCATTTTCTAGATGTCTACGTCGTTTGAATTTTTTACTTCTAAAAAAAACTATTAGACCATTCTTTTAACTTAGATTCAAATTCATGTTAGTTGTCCTCAATGAGGTTCACATGATCAAATTCATTTTCTTTATTTTATTCGCTACGCAAGTAACATTTGCTCAAAGCACAACTCAAAATTGGAAAGTCAAAAAAATAGCGTGGACTGAGTTAGATGAAAAATCTTTTTCTGAATTTGTTGCGCTGATAGGCCAAGCCGTTGAAAAAAGAGAATGTAATTCACTGCAGTCTTGTTTGGCTCATCCGAATAATCCGTATCGCGGGTCTGACGCAACACCGATTAAAGTTCATGCTGACTGTGCAAAATTAGCTTACGTTATGCGGGGTTATTTTGCATGGAAAAACAATTTACCTTTTTCTTTTTCCTCAGACATTCAACTTAGAAATGTTTCGGGCAACAATCGCGACCTAAGATATTCAAGATTTGGCAACACCATTACTGAAAGAAAAAATGCATTACCTGTAAAGAATGGTTCTAGCTACCAGTTACAAAATGCGATTTCATTATTGACTAAGACAGTCCCTTCCGAAGTTTATTCAGCCCATTACCGCACATTATATTCTGAAGATGATTTATCTGCAGCATTATTTAGTGATTTTTATTCTGCAAACATTGATAAAGCCTCTATTCGCCCGGGCACAATTATTTATGATCCAAACGGTCATGTGGCTATTGTTTATAAAATCACAACCGCTGGACAAATTTATTTTATTGATGCTCACCCTGATAATTCCCTGACATCAGGTCTTTACGGAACAAAATTTATCCGAAGTAATCCAACGCACGGTGCAGGATTTAAAAACTTTAGATCTTATAAATTAGTCGATTCAGTTTTCGATCAAAAATTAGATTCTCATGTTGGTGGAAGAATTATTCCGCAAAAAAATTCAGAAATTAAAAATTTCAGTGCTATGCAATATTTCGGAACTGATTTAACACCACGCCCTGATTGGCAAAATGGACCTTTTACTTACAACGGTCAAAATTACCCATACTATGAATACGTTCGAATCGCGATGTCCACTGGAACTTACAAAATTAATCCGATGACAGAAATGAAATCTTTGGCCGCCGATCTTTGCCAAAGCGTTCAAGATCGTATCGATTCAGTCAATGCAGCTGTGACATCGAAAATTCATTTAAAATCCCACATCGAACGTTTACCAGTGAATATTTATGGAACCTCAGGTGAATGGGAAGAATTCTCAACACCGTCACGTGATGCCAGACTTAAAACATCATTTAAAGAACTTAAAGACACGGCTAAAAACATTTTACAAAAACATGAAACTGGTAATCCACAAATTGATTACACAGGCCAAAATATTAAGTTAGATATGATGAATGCCTATTTGAAAACAGCACAGGCTTGTCAAATCACTTACACCAATTCGCAGTCTCAATCGGTAAAACTTAATCTTGAACAAGCTCGCGGGCGATTATTTGAAATGAGTTTTTCGCCTTATCACTGTCCTGAATTACGTTGGGGCGCGACTGCTGCCAGCGAATTAGCAACATGTAAAGACGATACGACTAAATTAAAATGGCATCAGGCTTTAAAATGGCTGAGATTTCAAATTGATCGTCGGTACGACGTGAAAATGGATTATATTTTATCTGAATTATCTAACGGCCCATTACCGAACGTGGGCGTAGCCCAGCCGCCTGACATAGATATTATCAAAACTTTAAGTCAGTAATTGCCAACAATTTTTTTGCCTGCTGAATTTGTTTAATAACAGCAGCAGGGGCAGTTCCACCAGCAGAAATTCGAGCTTCCATCACTGTTTTGTGTGGTAGCACATCAAGACTTTTCTGATCAAATGCTGCGTGAATATTTTGCAACTGAGACAGCGATATATTTTCTAAATAAATTTTGTTGATAGTACAAAATTGAACAACACGGCCTATGACTTCGTGGGCTTCGCGAAATGGAATTCCTTTTTTAACTAAATCATCAGCCAAATCAGTGGCATTTGAAAAATCCCCTGCCAAAGACTTTTCCATGTTGTCTGTTTTCCAGTTAGCTTCTTCAAGCATAACTAACATTAAACGTGAACAGGATTTCACAGTATCAAGCCCTGTGAATAAATGAAATTTATCTTCTTGTAAATCCCGGTTGTACGCTAATGGTAAAGCTTTAAGTAATGTCAGAGCACCCATCAAGGCCCCATTCACACGACCAACTTTACCGCGGATTAATTCTGCCACATCCGGGTTTTTTTTCTGTGGCATAATACTACTGCCCGTGGTGACTTTATCGGACAATTCAACAAATTTAAATTCAGGCATCGACCACAATACAAGCTCTTCACTGATTCGTGATAAATGCATCATGATGATTGAAGCATCTGATAAAAATTCGATTAAATAATCCCGATCAGAAACAGCATCTAGTGAATTTTCACTGACAGATTTAAATTGCAATTCTTTGGCTACAAGATCGCGATCTAGCGGAAACCCAGTTCCGGCTAAAGCAGCCGATCCTAATGGCAAAGTTAAAACACGTTTTTGTGTTTCTAATAATCTTTCGCAGTCACGCTGAAACATCCAAAAATACGCCATCAAATGATGGGCAAAACTAACAGGTTGTGCATGTTGCATATGTGTTAACCCTGGCAGCACAGTTTCAGTGTGTTTTTCTGCGGTTTTCACAAAATATTTTTGTAATTCTTTAAGTGTTGTTACTAATTGTGTAATTTCAAACGACAAATACATTCGCGTGTCAGTGGCTACTTGATCATTACGACTGCGTGCAGTGTGTAATTTGCCTGCGACAGGGCCTAATTTAGCATACAATTTTTTTTCTATGTCTGAATGAATATCTTCAGAAGTAGGATCGATTTGGATTTTTTTAGTTTTAAATTCTTCATGCAAGGTTTGTAAAGCTTGAACAATTTTATTGGCTTCCGCAGCAGTCAAAACCCCGATCGATCCCAGCATATTGGCATGAGCGATTGATCCCAAGATGTCGACTTCCCAAAGTCTTGAATCGACTTCTAAAGATGAAGAAAAAATTTCGACTTCTTTATGCGTTTCTTCTTGAAATAAACCGCCCCACAATTTCATGGATTATAATTCCTTTTGTAGTTTAATTTACAGTGTATTAGCTAGTTTGTCTTTAAGGCTGAAAAACATTCTTGGTTGTAAACCAAAGTTTTTAACGGCACCCGTGCTTTCGCTCTGAATAAATGTGGTTGTGTCAAAGCTAGCAAGATCTTCAGAATACAAGGCCCACGGTGATGTTCTTCCAACAATTGTTGTGTTGCCTTTATAAAGTTTCATTTTCACAGTGCCGTTAACACGTGTTTGTGTATTTTCTATAAAGGCTTCTAGATCAGATTTGAATGGATCCCACCAAAGACCTTCGTAGGCTAATTTGCTCCACTCAAGATCAATCGTTGATTTAAATCTGATTTCATCCCGAGTGAGTACTAAATTCTCTAAAGCTTTATGGGCTTTTAAGATTACAGTAGCTGCAGGGCACTCGTAATTTTCACGAACTTTAAGACCCATCATCCGATCTTCCATAATATCAATACGACCGATACCGTGGCGACCTGCGATTTCATTCATTTTAATCACCATTTGCGCTGGTGAATAAACTTGTCCGTTAATTGCAACTGGTACACCATTTTTAAATTGTAATGTGATTTCTTCAGCTTCGTTTTGAGCTTTTTCTAAAGATTTCGTCCAAACAAAAATTTCTTCTGGCGGAGCAAAATCAGGCTCTTCAAGACGACCGCCCTCAATAGACCGGCCCCAAAGATTTTCATCGATGCTCCAGATTTTTTCTAACGACTGCTGAATAGGTACATTATTTTTCTTGGCGTATTCGATTTCCCAAGATCTTGTCATATTACGTTCACGAATCGGTGCATGGATCGTCACATCACCGCCCATTAAAGCTCTGATTCCAAATTCAATACGGAATTGATCATTTCCTTTACCCGTACATCCATGAGCAAAATGCGTAACACCTAATTTTTGCGCGACTTCAACGGCTTTAGCAGCGATTAGCGGTCTAGCAATCGATGTCGACATGGGGTAACCTTGGTAATCACCGTTGGCTTGCACAGCTTTAAAACAATAGTCTTTTACGAATTCTTCTTTAGCATCTATTGTGTAGTGTTCAGTGCCCATGACTTTAGCTTTTTCAGCTGCTTGGGCAATGTCAGCTTTTTCTTGGCCTACGTCGACAGTGACAGTGATTATGTCTGTGTAGCCATATTCTTGGCGCATTAATGGGATACATATAGATGTATCTAAACCGCCTGAATAAACCAGTAATACTTTTTTCGACTGATCTTTAGTGGGTGTGGCCATTGTCAAAATCTCCTTAATATAAGCTATTTTTGAAATTCAAGCCTTTAATCAATACCAGAATAATTATGCAGTCAATAGGAATATACGAAATATATTGTTGACAGGTACGATCTGTGTACATAATTATGCAATAGTGATGCATAATTATTCAATGAAAACTCTTATTAGCAATCCAGTTAAAGTCTCAGTTGTGGGCGCCCGCGGATACACTGGTTTAGAAACTGCAAGACAGCTTCTTAAACACCCCTATGCTGAATTAACACATTGTTTTGCAACAACTGGTTTTTCTTTATCAGATTATATTCAAAATCCAAAAGCTAAAAGTGTTCAGTGTCTGACTGAGACTGATTTAATTCATCATCTAACTGACGTTGTCTTCTTAGCAACACCAGCAGAAGTTTCTTTAAAATTAGCTCCACAAATTTTAAAACAAAATAAAAAAGTCATCGATTTATCAGGCGCGTTTCGTTTGAAAAAAAATGACTATATGGCTTGGTATGGGTTCGAACACACACAAAATGAGCTTTTACAAAATGCTACTTACGGCTTAGCACCATTCGCAAAACCGAACACTTCAGCGAACGCATTAATTGCTAATCCCGGTTGCTATGCCTCTAGTGTTTTGATGGCCTTAATCCCCTTATTAAAAAATAATCTTATTCTTAAAGACACTATCGTTATCGATGCTAAATCAGGAACAACAGGAGCTGGCAAAAAAACCTCTGAAAATTTATTATTCACTGAAGTTGATGGCGAATGTTTACCGTACAAAATCGGAAAACATCAGCATTTACCAGAAATTATTGAAGCGGTTGAATTTTTCACAGGCGTTACAATTAATCCGTTTTTTACGACTCACTTATTACCTACACGACGTGGGATTTTATCCAGCATTTACATGAAAATTTCACCGAACGTGAAAATTTCTGATATTGAAAAAGCTTTCAGCCAAGCTTATGCCAATGAAACATTAGTGCAATTTGGCGAAAGCGAAAAAGTTCCGCAGTTATTGTCACTTAAAAAAGTAGTAGGTACAGCGAAGACTCATATTACTTACCATTTGAAGAACGACCAACTTTTTGTTTTTTCAACAATTGATAACCTGATGAAAGGTGCAGCCACACAAGCGATTGAAAACTTTAATCGTCTGTATGACTTACCGACTCAAACAGGGCTAGAATCATGCGAGGCTCTAATATGACACCGGGACCAGGTATTCACAGAACTGTTTTGCCAAAAGGCTTCTCAGCTAGCGGTACTAATTGCGGCGTCAGACGATACCGTCCTGATATTGGCGTATTGATGTCTGATGTTCCAGCTGTTGCTGCTGGTGTATTTACTCTAAATGAATGCAAGGCCGCTCCTGTGGTTCACTGTGCAAAGGTTTTGCCGTCTGATAATGTTCGCGCTATTTTTACAAATTCTGGTCAAGCCAATGCAGCCACAGGTGCCGAAGGTTTCAAAAGAAATCAAGAAGTCCTAGATGCTACTGCACTTGCTATTGGCTGCAGTGCTGATCAAGTGTTGATCGCAAGCACAGGTGTTATCGGTGTGCAAATGGCCACTGATAAAATTATTCCTGCGTTACCTGATTTAGTTGAACGTGCGAATGAAAATGCAGAAAGTTTTGCTTTAGCTATTTTAACAACTGATTTAGTTCCTAAAACAGTAACGACAACAGTTACGCTATCACAAGGTGAAATCAGAATTACCGGAATCTGCAAAGGTTCAGGCATGATTCATCCTAATATGGCGACGATGTTAGGTTACATTTTAACTGACGTTAAAATTTCAAAAGAAATCGCGCATGATGTTTTAAAATCAGCAACTGATTTAAGTTTCAACATGATTAGCGTTGATGGTGATTCATCAACAAATGACTGTGTGTTTTTAATGGCGAATGGCCAAAGCCATGTCGAATTAAAAACTGATGATGATTATCATTTGTTTAAACAAGCGATTCACGACGTCGCTATTTTCTTGGCTAAATCAATAGCTGCTGACGGTGAAGGCGCTACAAAACTGATCGAAGTGAATTTAATCGGTTCACCAGAAAGCCAAATGGCGAAACAAGCAGCCCGCGGCGTTACATTATCGCCACTGATTAAAACGGCAATTCACGGTGAAGACCCTAACTGGGGAAGAATTTTAGCCAGACTTGGCGCAGAAAAAGTTCCAAGCCATTGTTTAGAAAAAATGAATCTGACATTACAAGGTGTAAAACTTTTTGAAAATGGCGAACCCGTTGCTTTCAACAAAGACGAAGTGCGTGCACTATTGAAACAATCGAATGTTAAAATTGAAATTGATTTAAAATCAGGACCTTATCAGGCGACAGCTTGGGGTTGTGATTTGTCTAAAAAGTACGTTGATATTAATACTGAATATTCATAAACAAAAAATATTAGGCAGAGGTAGAAAATAATGAGATCTGATTTAGTCGTTATAAAATTAGGTGGAGCCTCTTTACTTGACCCGAACACTAGGGCTGAAGTTATCAACGCTATCAGAGAATATCGTAAATACGATTATGATGTTGTGCTTGTTCATGGAGGGGGCCCAGCTATAAATGCAGAATTGACTAAAAAAAATATTTCTTGGAATTTTGTGAACGGTCAACGTGTGACAACGCCTGAAATGATTTCAGTCATTCATAATGTTTTATTTAACACTGTGAACGCAGATCTTGTGAACCACTTAACTGATGCAGATATTCCAGCCATTGGTTTATCAGGCGCGCAAAATAAATTACTTTTCTGCAGCCAAGCCAGCACTGAATTAGGTCTTGTCGGTCAAGTTGACATGGTCAGTACTCAAAAAATAAATGATATATTAGAAAAAAATTATGTTCCGGTGATTGCACCTGTAGGTATTGGTCTTAATAATGAAATGTATAACATCAACGCTGATTGGGCAGCTTCTAAAATTGCATCGGCTTTAAAAGCAACGAAATTGATTTTTCTAACTGATCAAAATGGTATTTTAGACGCTGATAAAAACCTTATCGAAGTTGCTGATCATGAGACTTTACAAACACTTTTAAAAACTGAAACTGTCAATGGCGGCATGTATACAAAAGTTTTAACTATTGTTGATGCTTTAAATAATGGTGTTTCGCAAGTCAGAATTTTACGAGGCACACAAGCCTGTGACGGTTTATGGAGCGACGAAGTCGGCACAATGTGCACAATGACACAGGCCTTAATTCCAAATCATTTTTTTAAAGAAGAAATTACGGAAGAACTTATTTCATGTTAAAATTAAACACACAGCATTTTTTAACTGGTGAAGAACTCAGCCAAGCCGAATTACTGGCTTTGCTAAATTATGCAGTGGCTTTAAAAACGTCTCGTCATCAAAATGTTTTGCAAAATAAAACGATCGCTTTGTTATTTGAAAAAGCTTCGCTTAGAACCCGCATGAGTTTCACAGTGGGCATTCAAGATCTTGGTGGCCGTGTTCTAGAAATGACTTCAGCACAGAAAAAAAATGAATCCCCTGCTGATACAATTCGTGTAATGCAAGGCTATGTTGATGGTCTGATGATTCGTACGTTTGAACATTCAATATTAGATGAAATGGTGAAGTATTCAAAAATACCTATTATAAACGGTCTTTCTGATTTACATCACCCTTGCCAAGTTTTAGCTGATCTTCAGACATTGCTTGAAAATTTCGGAGCCTTAAAGGGTCTTAAATTATCTTACATTGGTGACGGTAATAATATGCTCCATAGTTTGTTATTATTAGCGCCATTTTTAGGTGTTGATGTTCATTATAGCTGCCCGGTAGGTTTCAAACCAGATCCTGAAATTTTAGCTCGTGCAGAAAAAAGAGCAAAACTTGGACAGGCACAAATTAAAGAATTTAAAACTCCGCAATGCGCTGTTCAAGGTACAAATGCGATTTACACTGACGTGTGGACATCGATGGGTTTTGAATCTGAGCAGCATACCAGGTTAAAAGCATTTACGGGTTATCAATTGAATAAAGAACTTTATGCACTGGCCGCGCCTAAAGCATTAATCATGCACTGTATGCCCGTTCATGAAGGCCAAGAAATTACCCGAGACATGATTGAACATGAAAATTCAGTTTTATTTCAACAAAGCGAAAACAGATTACACGCTCAAAAAGCCTTAGTTGCTGGCTTGTTTAATTCTCTTAATAAAACGACTGCAAAGGAAAACCACCATGGCCATCACGACACAGTCTGAATCGAAAGCCCGTCTAGCAACCCTTAAAAAACTTCTAGAAGAGGACACTGTCAGTACTCAGGAAGAACTTTGCGAAGCACTTTTGAAGAAAAATTTTTCAGTCACACAAAGTACGATTTCCAGAGATCTTCGCCGTATTGGCGCAATTAAAACAATTAGCGCTGCAGGAAGCGTTGTTTACCGTTTGCCTGAAGAACAAATGCTTTTATCACCGTCTTTAGCTGCAGGCCTTAAGGGTTTATTAAACAGTGTTGAACACAATGGATCATTGATCGTTATAAAAACCCCACCGGGTTCTGCCAGTCTTGTGGCCCATCATTTAGATGCTACAAAACCATTGGGAATGTTAGGAACAATAGCAGGTGATGATACAATTTTTGTAGCACCGGCTTCGGCAAAACAAATCGTTGCTACTATGAATGCAATTATTGAGGAACTGAGTTAGCTAGTTCTGTTAATTTTTTTGTTAAACAGCTATTTTCTTAAGCCATGTGTTTAAGCTATGAACTTTATCATCGCTCATATTCAGCGGTGTAAAATAAAATAAATTATTTTCTTTTTTATCAAATTGAATATCGATCACTAAGTCTTTTGTAAAACTAATTTGCACAGTTTTTTCTTCAATCGATGGTGGCGGCGTAGTGAAGCAATTCACAACTAACTGATGACTGGTTAAAGTCATTAATCTACCCCATGGTTTTTCACTGTAAAAACTGAACATGATTTTTTTGTATGATTTTAAATGCAGTGTTTTAATCTCTGGCATCGGAGTTAAAATAGTCTTCGCAACTGGCTCTGGAATTGGTGCAGCAATAGGTTCAACTTTTTTAACAGGCTGTGTTTTAAAAACTAACTGATCGGCAATGAATAAAAATATCAATGTGTTCATGGCAAAAGCTGTCCACGCTAGTGGTGTTTGCCAAACTTTTGATTTGTAGTTCACTAGCTGTAAAGCCAAATGCACGCCTAGTAATCCTAAAACATATTTCCAAGAATCAATTGATCCACCGATCATTTTGAATCCGATAGAAATGCTGGCAATGGCTAAAATATAACTAAGAATATTTGCATTCAATAAAAAGGCCACTAGATCAATGTGACCCCATGATAAATTTTGCTGGGCCTTTAAAAATAGTAATTGAAAAAAAATATTGAAAAATGGCGCCAGTATAAGTGCCACACCAAAAAATTGAATCACCCATTTGCGTTCTAAGAAACGAGTTACAATCATAGATTACATCACTTTTGATCCGGTATTTTTCTGACCTGATTCACTTTCATTCGTTTTTAAGATATTAGAGGCTTCATCTTTGAAGTTCATTTGCACAATAATTTCATCATCATTGGGTTTGAGCTCTGGAGCCACAGCAACCGCTGGTTCTGATTTAACAGGCACTGATGTTTTCACTACAGGTTTTTCTACTGCTGTGACTGGTGCTGATTTTTCGGCGAACATGGCTTTTTCAAGTTCTTGCTCCTCTTTATCTTGATACAGATGGGGACGTCTTCGTGTATCCAGCGCAAAAGTTGAAGCAATCACTAAACAGATTGCTAAGGGATCGAATACAAGAACAAAAATAAGAATTAAATATTTTACAGTTTGATCAATACTAACATTTAATGCTTTAGCTATATATATCAGTGGTCCAACTTTTTTCTTCACATCTAATATTTTAAGATTTGCTGATGTGACTTCTTTTTCGTTGTCTTCGACTTTTTTGTTTAATTCTAAAATCCGTGGTTCAACGGCTTTACGGGCTTCAAGTCTTTTAGTCACACGGTTTTCTGGAATTTCTTCAATTGAATATTGCAAACGATCTATTTCTGAAGTGGCTAACTCACTTTGTTTTTTAAAATTTTCTAATTTCACTGTTTCGGCTTCTAAAACTAATGATGTCGATTGGTACGCATCAGAAAGAAAACCATAGATACCAATACTTGTAATAAAACTAAGTACGACAATCGCAAAAGTCATATAGACTTTAAATACTAAATTAATTTTTTTCCATGTTTGATGAAGATACGCCGCTAATACAAATTTAGCGAATTCAAGTGCACCAGCCATTAAACAAACCGCAATCAGAGCCCCTGAAAATAAAGCTCCGATACCGACAATTGAAAAGTATGCACCTAATGTTGAAACAGAAGTTGCGGCGATTATTAATCCGATTGTAATCCATAGTGATATCATAAGATTTTTATCGACTATTTAGCGAAAAATATTAACGAGGCTTCGGTCTGGTTTGTACTGTTTTAAAACGGCAAAATGAGCAACTCGTCTAAAAAAGAATATCTTCAAAGAATGCGCCCTCTTGACGCTTAAGATCACGTAGATGGATTTCTAAAACCCATAAATCGACAATGGGCGTTTGTTCAAACTCGCCTAGACCCATTCGTGTATGCACATGATGCGGAAAATCACCTAGCCTGTGCCCGTCCATCCCTAAATTCAATTCGTAGCCCAGCTCTAAAGAGTACATCTGCGCTAATTGATAAAGTACTAGCCCTGATAGTTTATCTTTTTTCCAAGCTTGAGCTGTCAGCTCGAAAACTTTGTGATTGGCTTGAATCAAATTATTTTTCGCAGACAAATCTGGTGAATTTAATTTTTCTATTTTGATCAGGTAAATCTTTAAAAGTTTTTAAAGTGTCTGAAGCGATTCTAATTTTTGAAGGATGCGAGAATTTTTGTTTGCTGTGGTCAGCAAATTTTGCTTTTATCATTTTTTGCACTGATTCTTCAGCGTCGCCTAATTGTAAAAATGAAATGATTTCTTCAACAACCTGTAGACATAATTTTCGCGCTTGAAAATAAAAAATAGTTTGCTGGCTTACATTAGTATTATTTCCAGCCTTTTGTTAGACCATCTACAGACTGTCTAGAGCATTTAAAGCGAGTGGTTTTAAACCCTCGTTTTTTTTCATTTTTAAGCTGTCCTTGTTCATGAACACGTTTGCGCCAACGATCAAAACTTTTGCGATCTAATTGTGAACGCATAAACCTGACAAATTCATTGGGTGATAAACCAAATTGTTTTTCAATTACATCAAAAGTTGTGCGATCTTCCCAGCCCATTCTAATTAAGCGGTCTTTATCGTCTTGATCTAGTTTTTCAATTTTATCTTTAAATGTTTTTGATATTCCCAAAATAGATCTCCTTAGGTTAGCCATTTACGACGGTAGTTACCGCTTGGATCATAATCATTTGCTTGTTTTTGTGTATTAAATTTTCTAGATCTTGGATCTGACCCTTTGCCAGATAAATAAAGCCAGTTACCCCAGTTTGAGTCGGGATCATAATCAATGAGCATTTTTTCAAAATAACTTGCACCCATTGTCCAATTCACATTTAGATCATGAATCAAATAACTAGCAACGTTTTGACGTCCGCGATTAGACATCCAACCTGTTTTTTGAAGTTCTAGCATATTTGCGTTTACAAAATCATCGTGGGTTTGTCCGTCACACCACTGGTTAAAAAATTTAATTTGTATAGGACACATTTTGCGTATTGGTTCGCTTGGCTGACTTGTCACACCTTTTTCTTGGAAAATTTTTGCGCCATACTTTTTTGAGAAGAATTTAAAATAATCTCTCCACAATAGTTCAAAAACCAGCCAGTATGTTGAATCATTACTGCAAACTTCATCTTCGTATTTTTTAATTTCATGGTAAACCAATAACGGCGAAAGACATCCCGTGCTTAGCCACGGCGAAAATTTTGATGAATCATCGAAATCTAATAAGCCATTACGTGTTTCTTTATAAGTTTGTATGGCATTGCTGCCCTGTAAGTAATGCTTAAGCCTTTCTGTCGCAGCATTTTCACCACCATGGAATAACAAAGACTTATTGGCACACAGTTTATTTTTTTCTTTAACTAATGCTTCAGGAAACTGATCTGAAGATTGAACTAAACTATTCACTTTTAAATCAGCTTCGACTTTTTTACGAAAGTTTGTAAAAACGAAAGGCATATCACTTAAACTAAATGGTAGATTTTTCTCAGTTCTGAGTGTGTTTTGATCGAAGCTTTCCATCAAAACAGAATTATCTTTACAGATTTTTTTGACTTCTTGTTCTTCACCAATTTCTTCTGTTGCGCATTCTGATGTGTAAAAGACCTTTTCGATTTTGTACTTATGAATGTAATCTTTTAATATGTGACCGATACCCTTTGATTCGATGATTACCGATTGCTGGTAAGGCTCTAAAGATTGTGAAAAATGATAGAGACAGTCATCCACAAACGATTTTCGGAAATGGGCTGCGCGGCTATAACTTTTAGTCGGACACCAAAGTATAATTCCTGATTTACATTCAGCTTTAAACTGTTCTAATGTTTTATTGTGTTGCAATCTTATGTCTGATCGCAGCCAGTACAGCCCTCGCATAGCTTTTTTGTATCCTTGTTGATGATCAATTTATCATGTATGTTAAATGGGTCTATAAGGTTACAA
>JAYUQO010000059.1:0-2064 GCA_043756765.1 Bdellovibrio sp.
CCGATCATCAAGGCTTTTACGCTGAGTTTTTCCGTATACAAATCATCAATAGCAGTTGTAGATTCTTTGAAAAACATATTGGCAATTGGGCCAATATAAAAATAGGCGGCCGTTAGCGATGAAAGTATGGCGGCGATTGCTAAAAATAATTCGCCACCTTTGATGGCCGTTAAAATTACATAATATTTACCAAAAAAGCCGATCGTCGGCGGAATCCCGGCCATTGATAATAAAAAAATAGTCAAACAAATTGCCACAACCGGCGATCGTCGGAACAAGCCATTCAGGTTTTCTAAATCATAATTTTTTAGTACATCGGATTTAACTAGATGCAAAAAAGCAAAGGCGCCAAACGCCGCAATTACATAAAATAGTAAATAAGCGCAAACAGCATCATAAGCCTCAGAGTGTTCTTCGCCATTGATACAAATCAAAGCCATCAAAACAAACCCAGTATGTGCTATCGATGAATAAGCAAAAATTCGTTTTAAATTATTTTGGCGAAGACCAACAAAAGAACCAAAGGCAAAAGATAAAAGTATAACGGCATACAACAATTGATACATTTTAGTTCCAGGGCCAAAAATATGCGGCACCCAAAGTATAATCGAAACACGAACAATTAGTGCAAAGGCCGTGACTTTAACGGCGGTGATCATAAATGCCGAAACCGTGTTGGAAGCCCCGCTGTACACATCTGGCAACCAAGTGTGAAATGGGAAAGCGCCGACCTTAAACAGCATCGCACAATAAATCAGCAATATTCCGAATAAAAAAATCATATGCTGACTGCTTTGTTTATCTTCAATAGCACTTTGTATTTCTTTTAAATTAAAACTGCCAGAAGCGCCGAAAACAAAACTAATACCCATTAGCAAAACAGCTGACATAACGCCGCCTAAAATAAAATACTTTAAACTGGACTCGGCCGATTCTTTGGAAATTCTTCGACTTGCAATTAAAATGTATGTTGCTAAAGACATTAATTCCAAGCATATAAAAATCATCATAAAATCATGGCTTGAAATCATCCCGATCATTCCGACCAAGGCAAATGAGATTAAGGCAAAGAATTCGCCGCCAATGAAGTCTTCTTTCGTTTTTGTTAATTCAAAAATGGAAATGAAACACGCCAGAGTAATCAATAAGATAGAAAAAATAGTAGAGAAGTCATCAAAGAAAAAAGTGCCTTTTTGAATAGAATGACTGCCTTGTGATAAAGTCGTTAACAAGCATACGATAGAAGCAATACAGCTGATGGCAAAAACGATGAAGTTGAGTTTGTCGACGAAACTTGCTTTAATGGTCGCTAACAACAAAGAAATCAACCCTGAGCTAGTAAGGATGACGATTGGTAGCAAATACTGGCAATCCTCAAAGCTTAAGGTTTGAATGTTAAATATTGAATTCATAAAAACTCCTGAGTCCTTAACGGGAAATTAAAACGCTCATCGTTTGATTCACAAACGATTCCGTTCCTTGGAACAAACTATGCGGAAATATCCCTGTTACCATAACGATTATAGATAAAGCAATTAAATAAACTTTCAGAGAGCCTTGTACATCACTAGTTTGTTTATCATCGACCATATCAGATTCTCCAAACATATATTGCGAATAAACCCTTAACATGACAACCGCGCCAAAAATAGTACCAAGCAGTGCGATACAGGTTGCTATTTTATGCGCCTCAAAACCGCCTAATAAAATCATGCTTTCACCAACAAAACCATTTGTCGTTGGCAGTGCAATCGCACCCAAGGTTAAAACAAAAAAGCTAACCGCTAATACCGGTGCGATTTTAGATAAACCTTTTGATTGTATAAAAGATTTTTTCTCTAAATAAGCAATTACAATGAATAGACCGGCAATCAATAAGCCATGACTGAACATTTGCATTATCGTACCTGAAATACCGATTTGATTTAATGTGAATAACCCAAATATCAAGGCTGAAACATGCGATAGCGAGACATAAGCAACAGTTTCTTTAATGTGCTTTGACTGCAGTGCCGAAAAAATGCCATAGACTATTCCAATGGCTGAGACAAACATAATAATCGG
>JAYUQO010000060.1:0-2061 GCA_043756765.1 Bdellovibrio sp.
GAACTATTAACCCAGAACTTGTCGTCACAAAAAATAATTACAATTCTATCGGCCAAAGAACAAATACCATCGTCGACCAAGGTGTAACAAATATTACCACCCAATATCAATATAATTTGGTCGGCAATATCACGATAATAATTGACCCATTAACAAAAACCGCCACACGAGGTTATGATGCGCTCAACAGATCAGTTGCTTCCACAGATGCGAAAGGTAACACCTCAAGAGTAAATTATGATAACCTCAACCGACCAATTATTTCAACTGATGCTTTAGGTGTTCAAACAGTAACAAACTATAATTTATTAAGTCAAGTGACATCGCAAACAGTTGACCCAACAGGTTTAAATCAAACTTCCAGCATGGAATACGATTCATTAGGACGCACCACCAAAATCATCAAAGCCAACGGTATCCAAGATGTTTTCGAATACGATTTAGCCGACCGAAAGACGAAGTCAATTGAAGACCCAATAGGTTTGAATATCATCACGCAATATGAATATAACAACTTAAGTCAAATGACAAAAGTGATTGACGCTAAAAACAAAGCCACTCAATATGCCTATAATTCATTAGGTCAATTAATAACCGAAACCTATGCCGATACAAAAATAAAATCTTACACCTACAATAATATCGGTCAAAGAATTGCTCAAACAGATCAAAACCAAAACCAATTTAGCTATTTATATGACAATCTTTACCGAATAATAACAGTTGATGTAACCCCAGGCGCAGGTGTGGGTGGCACAACCCAACAAACCTTTGGGTATGATAACATGTCGAGGTTGACCGTTGCCAAAGACTTCGTTGGTGCAAATGTCAATGAAGTAATCCGTGATTACAACACTCTAGGTAGATTAGAATCCGAAACTCAAAAAATTGGCGCCACCACCAAGATTGTATCTAAACAATATAATTTAGTCGGAAGAGTAACGGAGTTAACTTATCCTAACGGCAGAGTCAATTCTTATACTTTTGACAACAATCATTTGCCGTTCACAACTACATCCAACAGTACGGTCGTTGCAACTTACCAATTCAATGCGGTCAACGCACCAGTGACTAAAACTTTAGGCAACAATGTGTCTCTAAATATCGAATACAACAACCGTTATCAAATCACTAAACATGATTGGAAGCTAAACAGCAACACCATTACTGGTTATAATTACGGTCATGATAATGTCGGAAACAGGTTATATTCTGAAAACCTAGTAACAGCAAACAAGAGCGAACATTTTGCCTTTGATAATGCTGACCGTTTAACAAGCTTCAAGACAGGCACATTAAATGTAGCAAAAGATAATATTGTCGCACCAACTTATTCCCAATCTTGGAATTTAGATTCTATTGGAAATTGGGCTGGCTTCACCGATAACGGTACAAGCAGTACCAATATCTTTAGTGATACCCATGAAATGACAATTTTCAAAGGCGTAACAAACACTTTTGATAACAACGGAAATTTAACTTCCGATGGTGTCAGAACCTTCAAATATGATGCCTTCAACAGAATCATTCAAGTTAAAATTGGTTCAGTCGTTTTAGCCAACTATCAATACGATGCCTTCAACCGAAGAGTATTGAAACAAGTTGATGCTGATATGAATGGTTCCTTTGAATTGACAGTCAAATTCTTATACGATGGATTCCGTTGCATCGAAGAATTAAATGGTAGTGATGCCTTAGCAAAAGAATTTGTCTATGGTAGCCTTTACATCGATGAAGTCATCCTGCAAAGAACAATCGCCACCGCCACTGATTATTACTTCACTCATGACTATAGATATAGTGTAACAAGCTTAACCAATTCAAGTGGAAGCATTGTCGAAAGCTATGACTATAAAGTTTATGGTGAAAGAACCGCTTCTGGTTCTGGATTGACTGATGTTGGTTATACAGGTCAAAGACATGATTCTGAGACTGGGTTGATGTACTTTAAGAATAGATATTATAGTGTGAGTATGGGTCAGTTTGTAACTCGTGACCCTTTGGGTTTTGTTGATGGGATGTCGATGTATTTGGGGTATTTTGGGGGGCAGAATTCCGACC
>JAYUQO010000061.1:0-2049 GCA_043756765.1 Bdellovibrio sp.
CTTTCGGTAACATCATTTAATGGGCAATGGGGGTGGGTCTGGTTATTCGATTCTCGTTTTGAGCCAGCTTCGGTAACATTTATTTCCGGGCAATTCGATGTTCAAAAATATTCACACTATATTATCGGTATTTACGCACGAAAGATGACCCCTAAGTAAACTATATCGCTATTAATTTAATAAAGATGTATCGAAATGATTCATCTTTATTGTTATACTTGGCACGATACATGAAACCTATAATAACTGGAGAATCAATATGAAAAAAAATGGCCTCAGAACACTTACTATCTTGTTTCTATCGTTATATACCACTGTCTCTGTTGCAGGTTTTGACACTGTTGAACCTAAAATGGCTACAAAAAATAAAGACACCGACACTAGCTTAATGGGTGGAGTTAATGGCGGCGGCGGAAGTTACGTTCTGGTCGACGGTCGAATTACTCTGGCTGATCCGTACTATGCCGGAGCCCCTGTTCGACAGCTTTCGAAAATTAAAAGAGTTACATTTGCAGAGTTTCCAACAGAAATACAAGACTATGTTGTTATGTCACTGGAACTTTGCATGAGAATGCAAGCTTGCGACTATCGCAGCGTTGCTGATTTGTATAAAATCATCAACACCAAAGAACCACGTTATTTTTTAGTCCCAAAAGATCGCGAAAACAACGTACCTTGTGATCGCTACTTACCCATTTTAAATCGAAAGGTCGATGCTCATTTTCAGTATGGTTGTACTTTGGGCCCAGATACTTATTTATTTATAGATAAATGGAGCCAAGCACCAATTGAGGATCAAGCCCTTGCCGTTATTCATGAAAGGCTCTGGGCTAGTTATGATAAATTTAATCAAAAAGATATTTCAAATTTTATTAAATGGCTCTACATTTACAGTCGACGTTTTGTTGATCAGTCACTACGAGGTGATAAAACACCGCTGCCAGCACATGAGATCATTGGCTATGAAGAGTTCAAACAATCAAGCCGTAATGTTTGGATGAACTTCGTAAATAAGGATTTCACCGTTGATTTCGATATAATTTCTGGCGGTGCCGTAATCGCAAGACATTGTATGGCTAAAACTGAAATCATAAATAGCTTTATTGGCATCGGTAGCGAAATTTACTGCTATATTAATCAAAAGTCCCTTAAAATTGAAGATAGCTTTATTTTTAATACAAAAATTAATATTGATCAAGAAGACCAAATCATAAAAAACAGCCAGATCAAAAATTCTAGTTTAGAAGCAACAAGCACTTATGACTCTAATGTTTTAAATACATCTGTAGAAGACTATAAAATTTATAACAGTGATCTCACAAATAATACTTTAAGTTATCAGGCTAATGACATTGATAAACTAAAGCTAAAGCCTAAATCTATTTTGCATCACACAATTATTACTAATAGCCAAATTAAAACGACAATAAATTCGACGGGATCTGAATTAGTAAAAAATAAAATTGATCAATTTATACAAGGTGGTTTTGGTTGGTCTGGTGTTCTTAAAAAGGTTTTATTAGAAGAAGGTGTCTTGATATCAAACTTTCATCAAGATGGCGTTGCTTCTATGGCTAATTTTTATATCAAAAAAAACAGTCAAATAAAAAATCTGACTATTCAGGCTAATAACAAAGAATACCAAGAAGAGTACTACGAGAACTATTCTTATCACAGATACGCTTTAGTTATCAACCCGAATACTTCATTAAGCAACGGAACATTTGACCTAATCACAAAATGTGAAGCAAAACATGGTGATGTTGCAAACAAAATTACATTTGGAAGTGAAAAAAATGGATATACAGAAGATCTCATGAATAAGACCGTCACCATAAAAACATCGACTTTCAACTGTAAAAAACAAAGACCATAACATTTAGTTAATAATTAAAAATGGAGATAACATATGAACTACAATTACTTTTTATCAATTCTAATAGTTCTAATCAGTCTGTTTACAAATGCAGCTAGTATTGAATTTGGGCCAATTCCGGGTGAATATGTTAAAAAATATCATAATAGAAACTGTGGCCCAGGTGTTTCTGG
>JAYUQO010000062.1:0-2048 GCA_043756765.1 Bdellovibrio sp.
CAGCAATCAATTAACGTTAATAGTTTTATGGGTATTGTGAATGTAACTCAGGAATTTTTTACTTTCGGAATTAAAATCGCTGCACCTGTGATGATTGCGATGCTGGTGATTCAAGTAGGTATTGGATTACTAAGCCGCGCTGTTCCGCAAATCAACGTCATTATGACAGCAGCACCGATTACGATTTTATTAGGTTTTGGAATTTTATTTATCAGTTTACCTTTGATCGTCGTGCAACTGAATAGTTTGCTAGGATTATCAGCGGATGAGCTATTTAAATTTATAAAAGCAATATAGTAGCAATAGCATTTCTAGGAAGGAATAACTTTTGGCTGAAGATCAAGACGAGAAAACAGAACAAGCCACGGACACACGCCGCGATGATTTTCGTAAGCGTGGACAAGTCGCTATGACAAGAGAGCTTGGGACAGCTCTTGTTTTTCTTGTATCAGCCGGAGTTCTATATTCTTTAGGTCAATTTTTTCTTAAAAATATATCAGAAGCATTCACCGTGAATTATGGTTTAACTTTAGTAAAGTACGCCAAAACTGATCAGTTTAGTGATCTGATGTGGTTTGCGAGCGAAAAAATGTTTTTTCTGTTAGCACCAGTTCTTCTAATTTCAGTCGTTATTGGTGTTGGGGCACAAGTTTTACAAACAGGTTTTCTACAAGTCGAAGATGCATTAAGTCCAAAATTAGAGCGGTTAGATCCACTTGCAGCATTAGGACGTATTTTTTCTATGAAGGGTATTGGCGAATTTATTAAATCATTTATCAAAATGATTATTGTTTTATCTAGTATTTATTTTTTACTTAAATCAGAAATCAAAATGATTCCCTATCTATCTGATTATTCAATAGCACAGCTTTTTGCCTACATGGGATCAACTTTATTTAAATTATTATTAGGCACTGGCATTTTTATGTTGGTCTTAGCTGTGGGTGATTACTTTTTTCAAAGATGGCAGCTTGAAAAAGAAATGATGATGACCAAACAAGAAGTTAAAGAAGAACATAAATCCCGAGAAGGTGATCCTTTAATCAAAGCCCGTATCCGTAAAATTCAGCGTGAGATGTCACAAAGAAAGATGCTTCAAGCAATTCCTAAAGCTGATGTGGTCATTACAAATCCGACGCATATCGCAGTTGTTTTAAAATACAGTGATAAATTACCCGCTCCACAGTTAGTGGCTAAAGGTGCCGATTACATGGCAGAGAAAATAAAACAAATCGCTAAAGAAAATAACGTGCCTGTGATTGAAAACAAACCACTCGCACGAACTATATTTAAAACGATGAAAGTCGGACAAGTGATTCCGCGTGAATTATTTGTGGCTGTGGCAGAAGTGTTATCGTATGTGTTTAGATTACGTCGAAAAAAACGTGGACCAAAAGCTCCTTCAAAAGCAGCACAAGCACGTCCGGTACGCAATAAAGATATGAATATATAATTGAGGGTAAGTATGGAACAAATTTTCGCTTTTGTAAAAAAATTTGAAAAATACACAAAGAATTCTGATCTTTTCATTGCGATCAGTTTATTAGCTATTTTAGCGGTCATGATTATTCCTCTTCCACCAATTGTATTAGACGTTGCATTAACAATTTCATTGGCGTTAAGTTTATTGATTCTTTTAACTTCGATTTATGTGAACAGAGTTCTTGATTTCACATCATTTCCATCTTTATTGTTATTAACGACGTTATTTCGTCTATCACTCAACGTAGCGACAACACGTCTTATTTTGTCGCACGGTCATGAAGGAACTGCATCAGCAGGTTCAGTGATACAGGCTTTCGGTAGTTATATTGTCGGTGATAATTACGTCATCGGTTTTGTGATTTTTGTTATTTTAGTGGTTATTAATTTCGTGGTTATTACTAAGGGTTCTGGACGTGTCGCTGAGGTCGCTGCACGATTTACTTTGGACGCTATGCCAGGTAAACAAATGTCGATCGACGCTGAACTTAATGCTGGCGTGATTAACGAAGCCGAAGCTAAAAAGCGTCGTAAAGAAATCGAACAAGAAGCTGATTTTTACGGGG
>JAYUQO010000063.1:0-5236 GCA_043756765.1 Bdellovibrio sp.
AGTCTGATCTTAACATTTCAACAAGAGATGTTTTAAATTTTTCACCTAAAGCCGATTGCGCCTTAGTCAGCACTTTTCCTTGGGTTTCTTCAGTTAAGTACAAAATAACAAATCGAAGAATCCACTGCGAAGATTTAGACGCCCCGTTAACTTCAATCAATGATCCCTTATGCATCATGAAAAAGCGATCAGAACACATATCAATGTGCATTTTTTCAATAAAATCTAAGAAGTAGTTTTTAACTTCTGATGAAAATAGTTCGTCAAAGTTCTGATTTGACTTACCAATGACACCAGGAACAGATTTTTTTAAATAACTAATCAAATCTTTAAACGATTTTTCGGCCTCGATTGAATTCTGATCAGTAAAGTATTCAATTTTATCACCAGATGTTAATGGTTTTCCTAGTCTCCAGTTCAACATTTCTAATAAACAATAAATCGCTACACCTTGATGGCGCATAAGAACTAGATCGTTCGCACGATGTTTTTTATAAGCTGAAGCCACATACTTACGATCAATCTGAAATATAAATTCCACACCACCATGAAAAGCTGCAAATAAAGGCGCAATTTGTGAAGGAAAATTTTGAAATGAAAAACCATCAAAGTCGCTCATTTTAAAAAACAACTGCATGGAAAGCTGATTGTTTTCTTCACGCATTTCTAAATGTGGCCTGAATTCATCGTCCCTAATCAGTTTGTGATTTTGAATGAGTATGTTTTCAGTACCGTATTGTTTTTCAAGTTGAGTTATCAGATGAGTGATTAACCGAGGTTTCAATTCAAGCTGGTAACCTAAAAAATTCCAAAGATGTTTTTTATGGTCAGCCTGTAAAACTTTTAATTCATTTTCGATAAGTTCAGGATCAAGACCCGTTTGTAGTTTATCGTCGATATTCAATGATGGATAAACACTCAGATAACCTGATTCTGTTGTTAGACTTTTCCCAACCCAATAAGTAAATCTTACGGCATCTAGAAAGTTTTTTTCACACTGTACAGTGACAACAACGGGTCTTTTACTTTCAAATTGTATTTCAGTAAGACTGTGCATTTCTGCACCGACAAGACAGCCAACTTCTAAATCAGACATTTGACGTTTTCTCTGTAAAGCCCAAGCTAAGATTTCAAAAATAATAATCTGCGCTTTTTTACAGTCAGCATCTAAGTGGCTCATTAGTTTTAAATGCTGTTCAGCCGTGGGTTGTTCTAATCTTTCCCAATGGCAACTGCGATCATTCATATAAAACAGTGGATTTAAAAAAGCTGGTAGTAATTCGATTTGGTCTGTTAAAATTTGATAGCCATTCAAAACTTGTCCATCAGTAAAGTAAAACTCAATAGACGATAAAATATGACAAAGCTGGGTTGATGTTGTTTTAAAATAAGATTTTAATTTTACGGCTTCATGAAACTGAGCAGGCTTTGCTTCAGCATACGATTCTGCGCTCAGAGTCCCTGGCGATGAACTGAAGCTTGTTTGAATAGCGTTATATCGTGGATTGTAGACGACGGATTTTAAACCTGCTAAAAAAACCGTCACTGGATTTTGTGAAGCCAGCCAGTGTGTTTTCAAAAGTGGTCTAATTTTCATCTCACATCCTTCAAAATACTAAACGAACATCTTGAAGGATAATGCGGTATTAGACCAGCTAAATCTTAATTTCATCTATTTATGGATAGAAATGACAGCAAATGACATTTATTCAGCAATACTGCGAATAAATGATTCTTGTGTGTTTTCTAATGGAACTAACGGGAAGTTTCTTTTTAAGTGAACTTCTTCAATCACTTTGCTGTCAGTGACTTTTTCAAAAAAGATCTCTTTGTTCTTTTCATTGGCTAAACCAATTTCAAAGAAAACATTTTTTGGATGCCTGTAAGGTAAAAATCCAGAATAAAAATCGAATCTGTTGGCGCCCTTAATAGCTCCGCCACGATCACGCACAATCATATATCCATTATGAATTTCACCAGTTGGTAATTTAACGCCTTCTAATGCAGACACATAAATTACATCACCGGCTTTGTAAAAATTAAGATCAGCAGCCACTGTGAAAAATGGATCTAAACAGATTTTTTTAACACCTAAGCCGTATGGACAGCGGTCTTCTTCGATGTGTGAAAAATAATACCGACCGGTGTTTTTACCTTGGGCTTGATAATTAATAATTTCAATATTTTCATCAGCTAATTGTTCAAGACTGCGGCCGCGGCTATTAACTAAGGCACAAGAGCCTTCGATCGCGCATTTTTTATATAAACTTTTGCAGGCTGCTATGGGTTTGTTTTTTCTTGAATTCAAGGCCCGAGGTCCGATATCCATGTACTTCGCATCGAGAAATGTAACTTTACTTTCGTCAGGTAAACATTTTTTATTCATATCCATAACTTGTGTGTAATACACAGTGGGGCTAAGGGGCTTCATTTCTGCATGGGCAGATTGAATAAGGACCATTAAATTAAACATAGCCATAAATAGTTTCATTGCTTCACCAATACCTTAACATTAAACATACAAATTAAGTGCCATCAAAAGCTGTATATTACTTATAGGGTAAAGCTAGTTAGACTTGGCAGGCTCTAATGTCTCTTTTTGAATGTTCTAACCCTTAAATTGTCACTTTTAACAAAACTTTGCCAGACTATGGGCCAATCGAATTAAAACAAGACTGCTTTGCTCTTTTCATTAAGCCGAAAAGTTAATGTTCAATTATGAAAGAAGGTCTTCGTGATTAAAAAAAGTCTATTGTTATTATTCATTCTCAGTTCATGTCAAACTTCAAAACCGATCAAACAAAGAGAATCGGCATCAGTAGAAATCACTGAACATCAGGTTGAAGAAAAAACTTTAAATGCTTTTAATTCAATGATGTCAGCATCTACAGATGGTGAACGTTCACGCCGTGTTGCTAATTACTTAGATCGTCAAAGAAATTTTTTCTATATTGCTCAAGGTCTTTTAGGACAATTTGATGAAAAGCTTGATCAAATTTACAATCAGTATTCTAACCAAGAACATATTGATCTTGAGTCTGCAAATATCCAGGATCTAAATGAATTTAATAATTTAAAAGTTAAAAACCGAGTGGCATGGGAATTTTCGGAAAGAAATTTACACGAAATGCTAGATGTTTATTATTTAACTTTGAAACATGCCAATGACCCGCAGTCACCTTATCAAAAGGCCAATGTTTGGGCTGTCGCTAACATTAAAGACTGGATTAAATCTGGGTATAATTCAGGTGACCAAATGGCAACGATTGTGCTTTCACAAGCAATTGAAACTGTGAATAAAAACTTTGTTGTTTCAAATAACTTAGAAAATTTAAAACAAAACAGTTATACAATCGCAAATTTATCTTTTTACGCTAATAAATCTGATCTTGAATTACAAAATGCTTACAAACAAAGTCTAAACTTAGCTAAAAACCGTCCTCTTCGCTTAATAGATGCAAAGCTTGAAAAAGAATGGTCACAGTTTTCGGCCAGTGCGTTTAATGAAACCTTGAACATTCGACAAAATTTTAAAAATAATCTTCGTGATCAGTTAAAAAAAATAAATAAAAATTCTGATATTAGAACTCCACAAAATCAACCTTTGGATGAGTTGGAACCAAGTCCAACTGGTAAAGGTAATGTCACAGGAAACCGTTTTCCAAATGGCAAGTGGGCCTTTACATTTGATGATGGTCCTGATCCTGAACACACACAAGGAATGATCGACGTTCTAAAAAAACATCAAGTTCACGGAACGTTTTTTTGGCAAACTCAGAATATGATTAAGTATCCAAAATATTCTGAATTGGCTTTGAAAAATGGCTTTCACAGAGCCAGTCATTCGTACACCCATCTTCAGCTCACAAAACAAAATGCAAAAGGTTTAGATAAAGAAATTAATCAAGCCGCTAATGATTTTGCTAAAATTGTTGGCGAAAAACCAACTTTATTTCGTTGCCCTTACGGTTCTTGTGGTCCAAACGGATCACAAATACGCACAATGATTGCTAAACAAAACATGCTGCATATCTTTTGGAATGTTGATACTTTAGATTGGCAAGACAAGAATGCGAACTCAATTTTTAATCGAGCAAAAAAACAAGTCGATTTGTTAAAGCGTGGTATTGTTCTATTTCATGATGTGCATCCACAATCTGTGATAGCGACTGATCTATTGATTAGTTATATGAAAGATAAATATAAAATTGAACCATTAAATAAATTGATTGAGGAAGCTCGTGGTAAAATTTACCACAGTCCGTAATTATGAAAAAAATATTAATTCTTATGCTTATTTTATCATTTAACTCTTTAGCCAAGTCTGAAACTTTAAAAAACTTGGCCAAAGCTTCTAATGCTTTTTTAGCGATCAGTGATTTATTGCTGGATGAAAAAACCAAATTGTCAAAACTAACCTGCCAATTAAAATTAGAAAAAATTTCGCCAGCTAGCCAAAGTTTAAAAGCCCTGATTGATCAAAAAGTTCAATTATTGGTAGAAAAAGACTTTAAAATTATCGAATCAAGACTTGGGGAATGTAAAAACGATTGCACGTGTGATATATATGCCTATGCAATTAAAAACAAAGATCTGAAGATTTCTACAGACTTTGCTAAAAAAGCTGAAACAACGACAACTGCAGAACGCTTAAAGTGTTACAAAAAGATATCTTCTTTTTGTACGTCATCTATCTATAAATTAATTATAAATCCGTAACGGTGATACACTGGATGTCGACTTGGGCATGGTGCATTTCTAAGTTAAAAGCACCAATAGATTTGTAAATTTTTATCACAGGTTGGTTTTGACAATCACCAACTAGCTTTAATCCAGAAGTCACAGTTTCAGTTAAGTCATAGTTTCCAGATTTTAAATAAATAATTTTAACAGCTTGATTCAAAACTTCATTTTGGCGTAAGGCCTCATCTAAACTATTCCATGCGCAAGTTGAATTAGATTGAAACGCAGTCAGTCTTTCGCCGTTACACTGGTTAGCTGCACCACCGTCTGGTGTAATATAACGAACATCGCTCCCCGTTGGTATAGTTTGTGTGGTATTTTGGCCCAGGCTGAATGTGACAGCACTTTCTGTTTCTTTATTTTTAACTTCAAATCTAGAAAAGGAACAATTCGTAAAAACAAATTGACTGGATAAAATCAGAATTAATATAGCGATTGAAAAATATTGATGCACAACTAATTATCCAATTGATCTATTAAAAAGTACAGAAGA
>JAYUQO010000064.1:0-2038 GCA_043756765.1 Bdellovibrio sp.
TCCGGAAGCACCAGACGTTCCAAAACGGCCAAGGTATAGAGTCTTTACCTTTTACTTTTCTATAGATATCTTCTAATATAACGCAGTCAAAGTTTGCACCGTTTGATATTGGTTTTAAGTCGCGCCATTTACCCGATTTTAAATCTCTTGATTCACCTAATTCAAAAGAAATACCTTCAATAAAATCATCGTTTTGTTTGACGAAATTTTCTAAAGAAATTCTTTTATCTTTCGGGGTATCAAATACAAGCCTTGCTTCAGGGCTTTGCTTATCCCACCAATCAACTGTTGATTGATCTTTGGTGCGGCTTGGTTGATCTTCCCAATCAAACACCCAATACTTTTTACCTAAAATGCCGTCACGGTTAAACGCGCAGGCACCAAGGGATACAACAATTGTGTCTGGTGTTTGACTAAGGGTTTCAAAATCGTAACATATAAACATTAAACGTCCAATTCGTCGGGGCCGCCTAAGAACACTTGAATATCAGTATGAAGATTAGTTAAATTTTCTTCTGATAATTCATTAACTCTTTGAGCGTTATATTTTTTAAGAAAAGCAAACACCTTTGTTCTATCACCATTCAATTGGGCTGATACTTTTACCATTTCATTTCTTAAAAATTCAATCTTGTCATCTACGTTTGCAGCTTCAAAATCAAACTTTGGCTTTTCTTTTTTAGCAGCTTTTTTTTCAGCCTTTGGCTCGGCTTTTTCTTCCTTAGTTTCTTCAGCCTTCATAGCTTGAGCATCAGCTTTTGCTTTGGCCTTTGCTGTTTCAGTAACAAGTTTTGTTGAAGCCGCGGGCTTTACATCATTGTGTGCATCTTCAATTGCTTCACCTAGATTTACTAAGCTCATTCCAAGAGCTTTCAAACTTTGACTTACTTTTATATTATCTAACATATTAAATTCCTTTGCTTGTGTGTTTTAAAATTGTTCTATTTTTTCTCATTTTATCTATGACTTGTTTTAAAGAATTAATATAAGCAGCGCCTGATTTTTCAAAAACTTCATCATCACACTCATGTAAAAAGTTAGCAATATTATCTTCAAAAACAATATCCAATACAAAATAACCGCGGTCATTTGCGCCGTTTATTTCTAATATTTTATGTACGTCTGTTTGCCTATCTGTTGATTGTTTTGCTTCACTTATATCTAATAATTTTATTTCCATATTATCCCCTTTGTTTTATTTTAGTTGGTAAAAAATTTTGTGTGATATTTGATTGTAGTAAACACCTAACGGACAAATGTCATTAGTTGTTACACAATAATTATTATTTATTTTTTCTTTATAATCTGTTTTTCTATAAAGAATCACCGCATAACAAGCGGTCAAACTCGGCAAGTACATGCTTGCCCGCATTAGCTCAATGCACAGCAATGAATCTTTATCCCAAGAATCTTTTTGCCTTAAATAAATTCGTACTAAAAAAGATAAATCTACGAAGTGTAACCAGGCTATAAAATATATAATACCAATTAAGCCATAATTAAAAATTAATACCGCAGTTATCGGAAGCCATAAAAGTCTTGTCATCATTTCTATTTGGCTTACGCCAATTAAATCAGGTATTTTGTAGCAACTTAAACCTTTACAATCTGTGCCCTTATGAATGTTTTGGTGAAAACCAAGCCTTAGAATTTGTTGAAAAAGCATTTGCGCAATTAGCTTATAGTCTTTCATCATAATGGCACACTGAAAAACTTTTTGCCATTGATCACGGCTGAAATTATTTGGGTTTGAATACCACTTCGATTTATTCCAATGGCGTCTTAATATCCCATGCCCAACGTGGCAATTCTTTTTAAATATTTGATACTCAAATTTTGCTTGGCCCATGTGCCCCGCAAAAACAAGCAAACAAATATACAAAGCATGACGATAGGCCGAGTCCCCGCCGTCCATATCTCTTTGTACAATTGCCCCGTTTACGTCCCTAAAATCAATTAGATTAATCATAAAAACCTTTCATCAAAAATTTTATCATTTACAACATATCTTGTTATTGCTTCAGCCATTAAACAAATC
>JAYUQO010000065.1:0-2034 GCA_043756765.1 Bdellovibrio sp.
AAACTGACCCACTGTAATGTGCTTAGTGATTCATACCGCCTCAAAAAGTTCAGTATGTTTAATACGTTAAGGGGTTCGTTGGTTGACTTCTGATTGTACACAATCAGAAGTACCGTTCGAAATGCGAAAATGTCTAATAAATATGAGTCTTTAGAGAACGGAGTAGTAAAACAAAAGCACATTACAGTGGGTCAGTTTCTAAAATTTAAGGGTATTGTGTAAAACCAAGAGTGGTCCCAAATCTTTAAACTGTCTCATATTGTTAATGTAAAAAAGTGCTATACTTATCAACAAGTATAGCATAAATTTACATATATGAAACAGAAAAAAATAACAGCAGAGCAGAAAGCTATTGCTTACTTTAAAAAGGCAGCAGGGGTTATTAGAACTAGCCAAGCAACTAAGCAGGGGATTCGTCCTGAAGTTTTATATAAGCTACGTGATAAAGGGATTCTTGAAGCTATGGGCCGAGGTTTCTTTAAACTTTCAGACCAAGCTGTGGGTGCAGACCCTGAATTGCTTTTTATAACGACAAAACATAAGAACGCTGTGCTGTGTTTAATCTCTGCACTTTTTGTTCATAGGCTAACGACACAAATACCACGCCAAGCTTATATTGCTATGCCTAAAGGTTCTCATGCTCCAAAAATATCTAAGCAAAAAGTTCAATTTTTTATAATGTCTCCTGATCACTACAAACTAGGAATTCAAGAACTAGAAATCGATGGGCAAAAACTTAAAGTTTACGACGCCGAAAAAACAATCGTGGATTGTTTTAAATTTAGAAATAAAATTGGAATTGATCTGGCTGTTGAGGCGCTCAAACAGTGGAGCAAAACTAAAGGAAAAAATCTTAAGAAATTACTTTTGTATGCAGAAGCTTGTCGAGTCGGCAAAATTATAAGCCCTTATCTAGAGGCCATGACATGACAACTAAAAACAAAGCGGCATCTGTAGCCGCAAAACTGCTAAAGATCAGTAAAGACAAGAGCCAAAGTTACCAAGAGGTTCTTGTCTATTATGGAATCGAAAGATTTTTAGCAAGACTATCCACTTCAAAATTTAAGTCAACCTTTGTACTTAAAGGTGCAATGGCCTTGCATGTTCTAAATAGTGAACTGGCAAGATCAACAAGAGATATCGATTTTTTAGCTTTTGAAACAAATGATCCAGAAAAACTGAAATCTGTTATAATAAAAATATGTGAAATCGAATTAGACGACGGAATTATTTTTGATAAAAGTTCACTAACAACAGAAATCATCAAAGAAGATGCTGAATATCAAGGTGTGAGGTTGTCTTTCATCGGAAATCTTGAAAAAGCAGAAATTCCGATTCAGATTGATATTGCAGTCGGGGATACAATTGTACCGGAACCTGAAGTTCTTAATTTTCCGGTGATGCTAGGTGATGCATTTAATTTGAAAATTTATCCTAAGGAAACAGTCGTGGCAGAAAAACTTCATGCGATGGTGGTTCTAGATATGATGAATAGCCGTATGAAAGATTTTTTCGACATTTGGTTTTTAGCTACAAATTTCGAATTCGACAGGCAGTTGCTAGAGAAAGCGATCATCACTACATTTAAAAATCGAAAAACCGAACTTGTTGAATTGCCAACAGCACTAACAGAAAAATTTTATTCAGATAAAAACAAAAAACTTCAATGGGCCGCTTTTCGCAAACGTATTGGATCAGCAGCGCCTGAGTCGTTAGAAGAAGTTTGTGGGATTATTAAAGGATTTTTGAAGAAAAGCTTGTAAATAAATTGGCGTTCCCATTGCGAGATTCGAGGGTGTTGGTTTTTGTGGTGTATCGGTACGGGTAGAATTAGTAAGTAAAGTTCAATGTAATCAATCAATTATCGAAAAACTAAGTTCGCTTCAGCTATTATTTGAATTGGTGGCTATTTGTGCAGGTTGTTGGTTATTATTAGGCGCAACCAACGACGTTCCAACAAGGTTTTTATATTTTATTTATATTAAATTCATATTTTTTAATATGGATTATTGATGTTTTTTCTGGATTCAGCAA
>JAYUQO010000066.1:0-5200 GCA_043756765.1 Bdellovibrio sp.
GCAGCACCTGTGTATGTTATATTTAAAGATGAAAAGGCCAAGAAAGTTTTTTTATATGCTTTAGGCATCAGTCTTCTATTTGCTTGTTCGTACTCCTTATATTTGTTTGCGATGTACTTCATAGATAAAGTAGACATTCCATTTATGACATCTAATTTTCGTATTCGCAGTTTCTGGGACCCTAGTCGTTGGGGTTTTTTCACAGGTTTTTTTGTATTGGTTTTAGCTTTTTTTGATGGCCATAAATTAAAAACGAAAACCCGTGTTGAATTAGTAGTATCTTTAGCATTGGTATCTTTTACTTTTGTATTAGCTAATACCAGGGCACCGTTACTTGCGCTCATTTTAGTGCTTATTCCACTTTCTGCTTTCAAAAAAAGCCTACGAAAACGTATTGCATTTGCTACTCTTTTTTTAATTTTGACTTTTGCAGTAAACAAAACGGCGCTCGACCGATTGATCAGTATTTTCGCTATCGAAGTTAATACTGCCAAAGTGACCTCTACAGATCCATCAAATGCGGGTCGATTGCACATGTGGAAAGTAGGCTTAGATTTTTTTTGGCAACAACCTATTTTTGGAACTGGTTTCGAAAGTACAGCTGAGCCCCTTCGAAATTATATTGCAGAGAAAGGCACCAGCTATGCAGAGAACTTCACAAAGACTGAATTCAGCTATAGTGATCAACACTCAAGTTATTTAAGTACGCTAGTCCAAATGGGAGCTTTGTTTTTTATTATTAGCTGGAGTGGGATACTTTTTATTTTTGCCAGTGCCTGCAAAAACTACGTAAAATATCGAAGTGAGAATCAACTTTTATTTTTAGCAGGCTTGATATACTGCTTTTTAGTATTCATATTTTACACAGCTTTTAATAGTTATGAAGCTATTTTGTTTTTCACACTGTTGACACTTATTTCTGAAGACCGGCCAAAGTCTAAAGTTTTAGAAGAAAAAATAATTTAAAATACGGGATTCAGTTTATAGCTTGAAAAGGTTAAACCCGTTGTATCTTTTTCGCTGACGATCGGCAGGCTGACTTTCCAATCGACTGCCAATTCAGAATCGTTCCATTGAAGTCCTATTTCATTTTTTGAATTGTATAGGCAATCCACTTTGTAATGTACATCTGCTGTATCTGAAAGTACTGAAAAACCATGAGCAAAGCCAGGGGGTATCCAAAATAAACTGGGTTCATCACCTTTTAGATTAACTTGTACATATTTTCCAAAAGTTGGACTTTTTGCGCGAACATCGACAGCCACATCCAAAATAGATCCTGCTAAACAGGTTACAAGTTTCCCTTGGCCTGGCGAATGCTGTAAATGCAAACCACGAACAACATTTTTGAAAGATCTGGAAAAATTATCCTGAATAAATGGAGTTGTTATACCTAAAGCTTCAGCATACTCCGCCTTAAATCTTTCAACAAAAAAACCACGAGTGTCTGAAAAAGTTTTTAAACTTAAAAGCAGCGGGCCAGAAATTTCAAACTTTTTCACATTCATATATTTTGCCTATTCATTCACAAATTCTGGGACCAGTTTTTTTAATTTTTGTCGCAAATACACATCCGATTTATCTAAGAAGCATGATGCCAGCAAATCTTCTAAAGCACTGACCAAAAAATCGAATTCAAGTTTAGTTTCAGAAGCCCTCATAATTCGCGGATGCTCAGTCCATTCTGAATTTCCTCCGATCAAAAGCTCTTCGTAAAGTTTCTCACCTGGGCGCAGACCAGTAAATTTAATAGCGATATCGCCTTCTTGTGTCATCTCATCAAAAATAGAAAATCCACTCAATTCAATCATTTTTTTAGCCAAATCAATGATTTTGATCGACTCACCCATATCTAAAACAAATACATCACCATTGGTCGTTAAGCTGCCAGCTTGCAAAACCAACTGTGTGGCCTCTGGAATGGTCATAAAATATCTTGTCACTTCAGGATGGGTTACAGTTAATGGACCGCCTTGACGAATTTGCTCTTTGAACAATGGTAGCACTGAACCTGATGATCCCAATACATTTCCAAACCTGACCATACAAAATTTTGTCATTTGTTTTGTCTGAAAACTTTTTTCGGCAAAAGCCTGAATAATTAATTCAGCCAAGCGCTTCGTCGCTCCCATCACGTTTGTTGGGCGCACGGCTTTGTCGGTTGAAATAAGCACTACATTCTCGACTGTGTTGATTAATGCAACTTTGGCAATGTTGAGTGTACCAAACACATTGTTTTTAATTCCAGCAGAAATATTACCTTCAACAAGTGGCACATGCTTGTACGCTGCCGCATGGTAAATTGTCTGAACTGAATAGTTTTTTACAGTCAAGTGCAGCAGTTCAGCGTTAAGCACATCGCCAAGAACATAAACAATAGTTGCGTTAAAATTATTTTTTAAAAATTCCTGTTCAAGTCTGTATAAATTAAATTCATTAAACTCATACAAGATTAATCGTTTTGGATTTAATTTTATAATCTGGCGACAAAGCTCAGATCCGATAGATCCACCAGCGCCAGTCACTAAGACACATTTATCACTCACGCATTTTAAAATTAATTTTTCAATCGGTGGAATGGGATCCCGACCTAATAAATCTTCTATTCCAACTTCACGAATGTCTTCAACTTTTAGTCGGCCATCGATGAGTTCATTCAAATTAGGAACAATTTTTAATGTGATCCCACTGCCTTCAAAACGTTTGATAATATCATTTTTAGTAGCGCGGGTTGCATTAGGCATCGCCAGCAAAAGCTGTCTGCATTCATTATTTTCCATGATCTGTAAAAGTCGTTCTGGATTGTAAACAGTAAGTCCTGCTACGATAGATTTATGCAGCTGTTTATTGTCGTCAAAAAAAGCAACTGGCTTGTAAATACGACCTTGATTCAAAGTTAGAGCTACTTGCAAACCGACTTGTCCTGCACCGTAGATGGCAACTTTTTCTCGCTGACCGCGATCACTGTTCTCTATACGTCGAATTAAGCCACGCGCCGAGTAGCGACTAATAGCAATATATGCCGTAGCCATGAACCAATAAATTAAAATAGAAGACCTAGGTAGTGATGGGAAACGCCAAAGCGCAATAAAGCAGGTAATAATTAATACTGATAAAGTAACTCCCGATAAAATTGTATATATAATTTTATCGTCTAAAAAACGAATAACGGCTCTGTATAAACCAAACTTTATAAAAATTGGAATTGTTAAAAATGGAATTGCAAAAAAAAGTGCAAAATACGGCGATGGATCGTAGTTAAAGCTTCCCAGACGTAGCGCGATGGCAGACCAGTATGCCAACGGTAAAAGAATGAAGTCGCAAGAAAGCATGAAAAGAATTTTAGCCCTTCTTGGCATACTAATAATCTTTGTAAACATGGATTCAACTATGTCATAGTCACCAAGAGTTATCAACCCATTGAACTAAAAGGAATTTACTAAAAAGCACCATGGCTAAAAGATTATTTGATATAGGCATCGCAACAATAGTACTTCTGATTTTGTTTTTTCCATTGATTTTGTTCGCAATCTTAGTGCGGATGACCTCAAAGGGCCCTGCGATACACTGGTCTCGAAGAATAGGAAAAAATAACCAAATTTATCTGATGCCGAAATTTAGAACGATGCTATTAGAAACCCCTCAAGTGGCAACGCACAAACTAGATAATCCAGATTCATTTTTAACACCAATCGGTGGATTTCTAAGAAAAACTAGCATCGATGAACTTCCGCAGCTGTGGTCAGTGCTGACAGGATCTATGAGCTTAGTTGGTCCTAGGCCTGCACTTTTTAATCAAGACGATCTAAAACAACTTCGCACCGAAAGAAATGTTCATTTGCTAAGTCCGGGAATCACTGGCTGGGCACAAATAAATGGCCGAGACGAATTACCGATCCCAGTTAAAGTGAGCTTTGATGAATTTTATCTTAATAATCGGTCGTTTCTTTTTGACTTAAAAATACTATTTTTAACAGCTGGCAAAGTCGTCAAATCAGATGGCGTTACTCACTAGTTTGAGTCAGAGTTCGAACCCAAGCAGCCAATTCATATTTTTTTATTCTATTTTTGAAATTAAAATCTGTAGGCCTACTAAAAAAAGCGGAATCGATAACTGGATTTTCTCGGTCGATGACAAGTATTTGATTTGGATCATAAAAATCATAGTTTAAAATACTTTTGTTCGTAGTCACCAGTTTTTTTCCAAGTGATAAAACTTCTAATGTGCGCATGGTTAAACCAGATTGATTTTTGTGATGAATATCAAGAGCAGCAATGGATTCGTTAAAAATGCGAACAGCTTGTGTTTTAACTAAGGGCTTTAAGCTTAATTCAGATGTTTTGAAAAAACTAAAATTAGAATCAAATAGTTTTCTAAATAAAAATAATAATCGGCTCGGAAAATATATAAATGTGAATGTCCGTGCCATATTATTAAGACTGACTATGGATTTACGAATAACCGATAAACGGTCGCCGTGAATACTTCCAATAAAGGACAGATCATAGTTTTTATCAGCATTAGCTGAGGTCTCCTGATTTACTTGCTCAACATAGAACAATGGTAATTTTATAAAATTATAAGCATCGCAGTCTTCAGGATCAAAACTAAAAACCTTATCTGCTATTTTAGAGTTAGCAAGTGCCCCCGGAGAATTGGCTATGCCATCCCATAAGTACAAATGCACAGGCGTATTCACATACTTAGACTTCAAAAATTCTAAAGTTGATGATGTTATTCCTTCGCCCTTGATTATCAGTACAAGATCGAATGGTCCCAGTTGCTTGATCTTAGCTTGGTAATACCAATCTAAATACCATGAAACAGCGAATCTCATTTTTCGAATTAAAATTTTAAATAGCGAGCTTTTACTGGGTCTATCGTTTAAGTAGTGCACTTCCCAGCCCTGTATAGTTAATTCATCAGAAATTAACTTATAATATCCAAAAAAATCGGAAGCTATAAGAAGTACCCGTCGCTTCATTTTTTTAAAAGGCCGCGAGAGCGCAACTCGTCTAAGGATTTGTCATACTTGTCAGTACCGGCAGTTTGTAACTGAACCCAATTTAAAAAGTTTTTTACGCCTTCAGAAAAAAACACGGTTGGTTTAAATTTTAACTGGTTTGAAATAGCATTCAAATCACCAACATTGTGTCTAATATCACCGACACGATACTCGCCTGTTACTGTAACTACTGA
>JAYUQO010000067.1:0-5178 GCA_043756765.1 Bdellovibrio sp.
ATCAACGCGGCATTGGCCTTAGGGTTGGAAGATGAAATTGGATCGCTTGAGGTCTCTAAACAAGCAAGCTTTATAAGCACTGAGGCCGACCTCAGTGATTTCTTTTATTCAGCCGGTGCTATGCCTGAACACGATCTTTTCATTCGTGGAAACAGAGTTTTGAAAACATTAAAAACTCATAAATAACGCAAAGCTTCACAAAATTTAAGATTCTTACATTTTTGTTGTTAAATGAGATTTAGCTTTCTAGTCTCAGGATATGGCAGCAAGTTATTCTTCTTTTTTAACGACGCAATATTATAGTCCGATTTTCAACACCGCTCTATTCGATGGACCTTTCAGAATTTATTTTTCTCAAAGTTACGAATCAGTGGCATTAAAAATCTACCACCTTTTACAAACCCAAGATCATGATCTGTGGAAGCAGTTCAAGCTTTGGTCTGAAAAATCAAAAGAACACGCGTTTGTTTTGATTTACCCATCAGACATTGATTTGAAAATGGCTTTCAACGTGAATGAAATTAAAACTGCAGTTATTTCTCAGGAATGGACAGAAGGTTTTATGACAGGAATGTCTCAACCTGCGACAGATGAATCATTTAAGGCGATTTATGATAATTTAGTTAAAAATTTGACAAACTTTATCGAATTCAAAAAATCGACAACAAGTTTTCATATTTCAATGAACAACCCAACTGAATCAGAATTAGCATAGTATAATACACATGAAACTTAAACATAATGCTGGCCAAATTATTATTGAATACATTTTATTGATGGCTTTGGTTGTAAGCTTAGCAGCTGCTTTAACAAAAGGTTTAGTCGGCCGTGCAGACAGCGGTTCAGGCCAGGGAGCTATTATTAAAACATGGAACCGAATTATTAAAGTCATTGGTAATGATTTACCAGATTGTCCTAATCAAACAGATTTCACAAAACCAAATTGTAATCCTTGAGATTTCATCAATATCAGAAAAATTTATGTTTTTTGACTTCAGTATTTATTTTCTCCTGAAGTTGTTCTTGTATTTCAGAAGCTAAATCCCGACACAGTTCGGAATCACTGATTTTGTCAGCGTTGTAAGGCAAATGAATCGGCTTTTCAAAAATAATTTTCCAGCGTGCGGGTAGCGGAATAATATTTAACGGTAATGGTAAAACTAAACCGCGTAAAAATTTAGAAAACTTTAACTGTTTTAAATTAATATGAGTTTCTTCAGCGCCTAAAACAATCGTTGGAACAATACTTGACCCAGTCGTTAGTGCCATGCGGATAAATCCGCGTTTAAATTCCTGCAATTGATAGCGTTTTGATGTAGGTTTAAAATTTCCGTGTTCGCCCTCTGGAAATAACACAATCATTTGTTTTTTCTTTAAATACGTAACGCCGTTTTCATAGTTGGCTTCAATAAAACCTAATTTTTTGGCTGGCAGCGCAGTCGTTTTAGTCAAAAACCATAGATGATGGGTTAAAACCCGTGGGATTCGTCCTGTTTTTTCTTGAATAATATAGGCCACGATCATGGCATCCATTGCCGTGAAGCCAGAATGGTTCGGTGCAATAATAACCGGTCCAGTTAACGGTAGATTTTCAACGCCTTCGATTTCTAAACGAAAATACTTTTTTAAAATCTCCATAAAAAGCCTTGGGAAGACTTTATAAAGCAATTCATCCGCTGACTTCGATCGAAGATTAAAAACTTTTTCATTGGGTTTTTTTAAAAAATTGATCATGATATCTCTATGAAAAAATATATCATGGCTATCGATCAAGGAACAACGGGTTCAACTGTCATTATCGTCGATCAAGGCGGAGGTCTCGTAGCCACTAGCGATAAGGATTTTAAACAGATTTATCCTAGACCAGGCTGGGTCGAACATGATGCCAATGATATATGGAATTCAGTGCAGCATTGTGCGCGTGAAGCGCTACAAAAAGCGCATGCATCACCTTTTGATGTAATGACTATCGGTATTACAAATCAGCGTGAAACTGTTTTAGCCTGGAGAAAATCGACTTCTGAAATTTTACATAATGCTATTGTTTGGCAATGCCGCAGGACCGCTGACCTATGTAAAAAATTAAAACCAAAATGGGAAAAAAAGATCAAACAGAAAACAGGATTAGTTTTAGATCCTTATTTCTCAGGTACAAAAATCAACTGGCTGATTGAAAATAGCCCTGCTGTTAAAAAAGCAGTTAAAGACAATGATATTGCTTTTGGAACCATTGATAGCTTTTTAATGTGGAAACTATCAAACGGAAAAGTTTTTGCAACTGATGTCAGTAATGCTTCAAGAACTTTACTCATGAATTTAAAAACATTGGCCTGGGATAATGAACTTTTAAAACTATTTAAAATTCCATTAAATTCTTTACCTGAAATTAAATCTTCAGCGGGGTTATTCGGTTCAACTAGCGCTTTAGGATTTATTGCTGACGACACACCGATTTCAGGCGTGGCTGGTGATCAACAATCTGCCTTATTCGGTCAATCGTGTTTTCTTGAGGGCGAAAGCAAATGCACTTTCGGTACGGGCAGTTTTATTTTAATGAATACGGGAAATAAAATAAAATTTTCAAAATCAGGACTGCTTACGACAGTCGCGTGGAAAATTCACGATCAGCCAGTGCAATATGCTTTAGAGGGCGGTGCTTTTGTCTGTGGGGCTGCTGTGCAATGGCTGCGTGATGGTTTGGGAATTATTCAAAAAAGTTCAGAGGTCGAACATTTAGCGAGCCAAGTTGAAAACACCAACGGTGTTGAATTTGTTCCAGCGTTAACGGGTTTAGGTGCACCTTATTGGAATCCGAATGCTCGTGGTGAAATCACGGGTCTTACAAGAGGTGTTAGTAAAAATCATATTGCACGCGCGACACTTGAAGCTATGGCTTTGCAAAATGCAGATATTTTAACAGCGATGCAAAAAGATTTAGGAAAAAAAATAAAAAAATTACGCGTCGACGGTGGTGCTTCAGCGAATAATTTATTAATGCAGCTGCAATCAAATTATTTACAAACCCAAGTGGATCGCCCGCAACAAATCGAAACCACATCAATGGGCGCAGCTTATTTGGCAGGTCTAGGTATCGGTCACTGGAAATCGACATCTGAAATACAAAAAATTTGGAAAATCGATTCTAGTTTTAAACCGCAAATCACAAAAAAGAAACTAACTGATCGATTAAAATCGTGGCACACAGCGATTAAAAAAGTGAATTCGTAGCTGGCTTATTGAGGTTATCTTTCGCAGCAGTTTTTGTGCATGATGATATCACGAACTTTGTAGTCGTTAGTCATTCTGAAAACTAATTGCCAAGTGTCTTCAGTTTTATTCTTGCCACGTTGAATGATATAAGCAGGATAAGTATCAATAAAATAAAATCCATCATTAGGGCCAAACATCAGACGAATGTCTTCATAAGTTTTTCCGATGTATGTTTTATTTGTCATTAACGAATAGGCCATTTTTGATTTAAGACTATCAGATCCAGATTTAAACTTGGTGATATCAAATTTGTCAGATCCCCATTTTTTCTTTACGGCAGATACTGACATTGTTTCACCACCCCAATATGTTTGCGCAAAGATGCCAAGAGAGAATGCAGCGATAAGAATCATAGATATAACTATGAGACTTTTTTTTGATAAAATAGACATCACTAAATTATGAACATAAATATTTTGTTTGTAAAGAAGCACACAGTTAATAAGGTAACTCAGATAAAGTCGTCAGAGCGTCTTTAATTTTTTGCTCAGAACTTTGTGAACTGATCATAACGCTATAACTTGGATACGTATCTACAGCTGAAAAACTTAAATGAACTTCCATTTTTTTCGCAGCCTGAACTTGATCAATATTTTGTGTCCAAAGAATATTTTTATTTGGGCCTTTGATTTTTTCAACCCATTCAAGAACTGACACAGGTTGGTCGAATAGCCCTGGATCAATCACATAAAATTTTTGATCAGTCGCAAAAACAACAACAGCCACATGATAAAACCAACCGCTAAAATCTGTTAGGCTTTGTTGAATCGGTTTTAGATTAAAACCATGAAGCCAAACTTTACCCACAACAATATTTTTTTGTTGTAGCGCACTTGCTACTAAGTGACTTCGGGCAAAGCATCCGTCGAACATATAATCATAACGTAATCGAGGATCGCTTTTCCAAATTTGAAATTGTGATGATAACGATTCGATCGAAACGGGAAGTGCTAACGCTTTAGCGTTGATTTTTTCAAGCACTGAATTCATGGGTAATTCAAGATCACGTTGCGGAATTTTTGATAATTCAACATTTGTGAAATCATTTAATTTTTTTCGGTAATAAGCCTTGAACGCTTCGGGGCATTTACTTAATGCAAAACTTTGCGCTAAGTGAATACCACTATTTCTAAAATAATTCAAAAATCCCGAACCTGTTTTATTGGCATACTGAAATTGACTTTTATTCTGAAAAAGAATTTTGTTATTTTGATCAATTATCAATTTAGGGGTCTCAAGAACTAGATTTGTCGAAGTCATTTTTTGAAACGTTGGAACAAGTCCATGCAGAGTGGCTTTCGGCCCGAATAAAAAACTATCATCAGCACATTTATAAAATGGGCATTGAGGGCTGACTTCTTGGCAGGCTATTTTTTGACCTGATTTTAATTGAAGGCTGATATTTGCGAATGCGGCTTGCGACCCCATAAGGATAATTGCTAGTAAAACTGTTTGTAATGTTCCCGAAATCTGCATGCAATTACCCCTAAGGTAGAGAGTACCCCGTACGTCTGATAACAGGTAAAAAAAGTGATTTTCAGATGGTTTAGCCTCTGTCCTTGTAAAAATGATCGGTGGCACTGTCTAATTTGTAGACGCACAGCGTGCTGGGGGCCCTTGTTTAGATTTATCATTTGACTGTGCAGTGGGAGCAAAACTTTTTAACAAAATGGGATACTGATACCGAAATTAAGGAATCTTGTAAAAAAGGTATTGGCTTTCAGTCGTTGAAAGCACAAAGTTATTAAGGATAGGTAAAAAGCTGTAGGCCTTATCCAGCTATCTGTCTGAAGAATTAGAATAATTTTTTAAATTAACTTCGTTTATGATTATAAAAAATAACCCTATGACCAGACAAGTATCGCGACAATTTTTGTCGCAATACTTGGAATCGCGACAAAATAGTGA
>JAYUQO010000068.1:0-2022 GCA_043756765.1 Bdellovibrio sp.
GTAAGCGCTTCATAATCCCACGGTCAAAACGGTAGTAATTGCTCAAAATCTTCGACAGTCTGTGCTGTTGGTAGCTTATCAATAATTGATTTTAAGTAGTGATATGGCTCTTTGTTATTGGCTTTTGCGGTTTCAATTAAACTATAAATAATCGCACTGGCATCAGCTCCTTCAACTGAATCACTAAATAACCAATTCTTTCTTCCGACTGCAAAAGGCCTAATAGAATTTTCGATAAAATTATTATCCATACGATATTTTCCGTTTTCTAAATAAATCTCTAGTGTCGGCCATTCAGATAGTAAATAATTAAATGCTTTTCCGATCGTTGAACCTGGCGGTACTTTTAACACTTTTTCACCAGAAAATTCTTTTATACTTTTTAAAATGGGTTTCGATAAAAGGGCGCGCACTTTTGTTTTTTCATCTAATGAATAATCTTTAATCTTTGTCTCAATATTATATAACTTTTGAATTAACTTTAGCATTTGCAAAGCTAACTTGGATCCTACGCCAGATATTTTTTGGACATCTTTAAACTTTCTTCGTACATGGGCCCAGCATCCCATGCGCTTTATATATTCAGATATGCAAAACCGATTGTAACCAGCGTAACCATCTACCTGTAAAGTGCCTTTAAAATCCAATAAAATTTCTTTTACCACTTCACCAGCCCTAGACGGCGCATAATGAAATAATATGATGGGGTTATCGTAACTTCTAGCCCTGACCCACATGTAAGATTTAGATTCTGCTGTACGGTCTTTTTCTTTTAAAACTTGAATCGTGGTTTCATCGGTGTGAACATAATCGCTAGCTAAAATTTCATCTTGTAATATATTATACAGCGGGCGAAGCCCCGCTGCTAACCGAATCATCCATCTGGACATCGTTTCGCGGGATATTTCAATACCGTATCTTTCAAAAATATTTTCTAATCTGTAAAATGGCAAAGCGTCTTGATATTTTGAAACCGCGATAAAAGCTAATAGACCAGGGGTGGCGATACTTTTTGGAATTAAGCACGCTGGCACCGGTGCCGTACGAACGCCTTCAGCGCAACACGGACAGCCGTATTTAATACGAACGGTGCGGATCACTTTTGCTTGCATTGGGATAATATCTAATTTTTCAGAAACGTCTTCGCCTATTTTTTTTAATGGTGTGCCGTCATGGATACATATTTTCTCTTCATCTTTTAAATCAATGATGATTTCTTCACGCGGAAGCTCTTTAGGTAAGGGTTTACGCTTACCTCTGGCTCTTTTATGTCCTGATACAGTGATTTGATCATCATCAATATCTAATTCTAAGTTTTCAGGATCTTGTTTACATAAAAATTCGGCTTCATTAAATAGAGCATATTGTTCTTCAAGCGGCGGTAGCTTCTCGCTTTTAGCGCCGAACTTACTTTGTTTTAGTAATTTAAGGGCTTCTTTAAGAAGTAAAATGTCTTGGGCTAATTTTTGGATTTTTACTTCTTGCTCGGTTAACCGATTTTCTTTACTTGAAAGATCTTCCTTTAAATTTACATTTTCTAACAGAAGATCTTTCATCGTCATAAACTGACTTAATCAAATAATTCTAACTTTGTCTTTAACAAACTTGTTCATAACAAAGTGTTTCATGCGGTTTCATTTTCCAGATGTCATAACCAACTAGCAGCATCTTTAATTGTGTATCGTTGATGATCAAAGTTTTTAAATCGTTAGACCGCGGCAGGTTAAATTTATTTTTTTCTAACCGCTTGTACCACAACGCAAAGCCACTTTGATCCCAGTATAGTATTTTTACTTTACGTCGGTTGCGGCTAAAGAATAGAAATAACGTTTTTGCAAATGGGTTTTCATTAAGTTCGTCTTGAACAAGGCTAGATAGCCCATCAATGCTTTTTCTAAAATCAACCTGGCCAGTATAAATTAAAATATCATCGATGTGTTCTGGCTTAATCATAGTGAAGCCCCTTGAACAGCCTGTAAGACTTCTTTTAATTGCGAAATCGAAAAATCAAGAACTGCGCCC
>JAYUQO010000069.1:0-2020 GCA_043756765.1 Bdellovibrio sp.
TTGGTCGCTACAATTTTCGTTGCATGGCAATTCTTCTTACCAAAATTTCGTGGGGCTTGGTCGACCTATCCCCGGTGCTTCTTTTCGGATTGTTAATGATTCCAACGAAATCTTAACGGAAACAGAAATAGGAAGATTTCAATTAAAGGGCCCGTCTGTTTTTTCAGGATACTATCAACAAACAGAAATGAACAAGTTGCGATTCACTAGTGATGGTTGGTTCGATTCAGGGGATCTAGGGTTTTTAAAAGATGGTTATTTGTATTTGACTGGCCGAAGCAAAGACGACATCATCGTAAATGGCGTTAATTTTTTTGCCCATGATATTGAACAATTAGTTGACGAGCTTGGAATTACAGAGATTTCTTTTACGGCAGCTTGCCCGATCAGGTTGCATCAGAATGAAAATGAAAAATTAGGGATTTTTTTAGTTCCCAAAAATGGTAGCCCAAAATACACCAAGGCAACCACGCGCAAAATAAATGATTTTTTACTGGAACGAATTGGTATCAAAGCTGATTATATAGTGCCACTGGAAAAAAAAGATATTCCTAAAACAGGTATTGGTAAAAATCAAAAAAAGACTCTGCGTGAAAACTTTGAGAATGGGTTATTTGGCCAGACGACCAAAGCTCTTTATGATTCCATCAATTATTCCACCATGGTTGATAAAAGTTTACTGACACCAGTTTGGAAACCGCAAAGGTTACAGGAAAATGCCATTAAACACCAAATTTCTGTTACAAATATTTTAGTAGGCATGAATTATGAGATTCCGCAATGGATCAACCTGAGTGGCAATAGCGATTTGTATGTTTTGCAGCAATCAAATGACTTTCTGGTTAACTCCGACGATGTAACACAATTAGATTTGCAAAACCCCGAGCATCTGCATGCATTTTATCGTAGAATCAGAAAATCATCCAATTCGCGCGATTTGATCATTTGTGTGGAATCTGGCCAGAACAATGAAGAGCTAATCACATTATTAATGAGCCAGCAGTCGTTGTGGTGCGTTTGGATCAGAGATGTAAAACTAATTGTCTGTGGTGATGTTAAAGATTTTGAAGGTGTGATCAGCTATTGGTCAAATACGCTAAGAAATTTGTCAAAGCGCAAAAATTGTTCCGTTTTGCTTTGTGATAATATTTATGATTATTCGATGCATGAATTATCAAATGAATTATTTAAAGCTAAAGACGCCATGGTTTATTTTGGTGGTGGTAAACGCCAAGTTCTTTCATGGGAAAAACAGGTTAATAATACCGAACAAACACCTAATCATCAGAAATTAAAACAATTAAAAGGTCTAGTGGTTTCAGGCGAGTATTCACCTTTCACCAAAGAGCTAGTCAAGTATTTCAAAAATTTAGGTTTTGATTGCTATTTTTTAAGCGTATACAGCTCACAGCAAATGATGGAAGGCTGTATATCATTAGCTGGTGAGACGGTCATTGAGCAAATAAATACGGTTAAAGAATTGTTTCAAGAGCCAAAATCATTGCTGTATATACATGTTTCAATTCAATCGCCATTCTTTTTATTTTCGGATGTAACCAAAGCATTTGGTCAGGATGTTACAGCCATCAAAGTTACTTCTTTTCAATTTGGTTTTGATACTATTTTAGAAAATGCCCGTTATCGTTTGGAAGGCCGCTATTTTTATTTATCTTCCCTATTTGAAGAAAGCTTTGCCAAAAGAGATTTGGCTGAATTGCTGATTTTTTTGGAAGGTAGTGAACATCAACAAGCAAGTGTTCGCGCCGATGATGCTAAATTAATGGGTCGATTGAACTCCCTAACTGAATCGGCATTTGAATTAACTGGTTATTACACGACACAGCCAGGCGCCACACTCAAAGAAAATATTATTTTTAATGATTTTACCCAACGAATAAAGGTAGAGACGCAAGATCTTGCGTCTCTACAAAACCAATTAAATAGTCGAAACCTAGCTGACCAGTTACAAATAAATTTTAGATCGGGTCGGTGCCTTCCCAGCGCAGCGTCGCGATCTTGC
>JAYUQO010000070.1:0-15002 GCA_043756765.1 Bdellovibrio sp.
CCACCATGATGTAACGCCACCCATGTGGCACCACTGGCAACTAAGGCCATAGCACTTAACATTGGCCAATCACTGACCGCATCTGATCCATCAAGCATAGCTTCTGTTTCACGGTTTGGGCTTGCCACAGATCCACAATCTAAATGATCACGACCAATCACAAGCGGTGCTTTTACTCGGCCTTCTTTAACTAAACGATTTAGCATAAGGCCCGCTAATTCACGTTCGCCATATTCAAGCCAACAAATTCTGGCTGGTAATCCTTGAAATTGAATTCGTGTTGAAGCCATTTCTAACCAACGTAACAAATCTTTTTTGTGCGGGAATAATTCCCGCATCGCATCGTCAGTAACTTTGATATCGTTAGGATCCCCAGATAGCGCCACCCATCTAAAAGGACCGCTACCTTTACAAAATAAAGGGCGAATGTACGCCGGAACAAACCCCGGATAATCAAAAGCATTTTTCACACCATATTCTAAAGCACGTGCGCGTAAATTATTTCCGTAATCAAAAACAATGGACCCCCGTTTTTTCATTTCAAGCATGGCCTCAACGTGTCTTGCCATTGATTTATAAGCAGCATCTAAATATGTTTTTTGATCTGATTTTCTAAAATCAGCAGCGGTTTCGACTGTGTAACCTTCAGGAATATAACCCACTAAAGGATCATGCGCTGATGTTTGATCAGTTAAAATATCGGGAACAAAATTTTTCGCAATCATTTTATGTAATATGTCTGCGGCATTTCCAAGTAATGCAATTGATTTAGCTTCTTTATTAGCTGCATACTTACGAGCCAGAGCAATCGCTTGATCTAAATCTGTCACTGATTCATCAACGTATTTTGTGCGTAAGCGTTTTTCAATACTTGTTGGATCAATTTCAATTGCGATAACAACTGCGCCTGCGAAAACACCTGCTAAGGGTTGTGCCCCGCCCATTCCGCCAAGACCTGCGGTCACAATAATTCTTCCTGCTAAATCACCACCAAAATGTTGTCTACCCGCTTCTGCAAAAGTTTCATAAGTGCCTTGCACAATACCCTGTGTCCCAATGTAAATCCATGACCCTGCAGTCATCTGACCATACATCATTAAACCTTTACGATCTAATTCATGAAAGTGTTCCCACGTAGCCCATTTAGGAACTAAATTAGAATTTGCAATCAACACGCGTGGTGCATCTTCATGAGTTTGTAAAATACCAATCGGTTTTCCTGATTGAACTAAGAGTGTTTCGTGATTTTCTAAATTTTTTAAAGATTCTAAAATTTTGTCGTAACATTCCCAGTTACGTGCGGCCTTACCGATACCGCCATACACAACTAATTCATCAGGATTTTCAGCAACAGCTGGATCTAAATTATTTTGAATCATGCGGTAAGCGGCCTCTTGCAGCCAGCCTTTACAATTTAATTTTGTTCCTGTCGGAGCATGAATAACACGTTTCATTTTAACCTCGAAAATAAGATAACATTTTAGATACTTAATTCACCTACTGTTTTTTCGACAGCTTGGACAATTTTTTCATTTAAAATGAGGGCTCTAATTTTTTCAACATCTTTACCAAAAACTCGGTCTTCTTTGGCAAATGGCACATCCATACGAATAATATCATAAGCTTTTTTAACACCGGCCGCAGGCTTTAACGGGCTTAGCATATCTAAAGCCTGTGTAGCTGCTAAAAATTCCATAGCAAAAACATTTTGTGCGTTTTTCACAACTTGTGAAAATTTTCTGGCGGCTATTGTTCCCATCGAAACGTGATCTTCTTTTTCGGCTGATGTGGGCATTGAATCCACACTGGCAGGATGCGATAAAACTTTATTTTCACTGACTAAACTTGCGCTGGCCACTTGCACGATCATGTGTCCTGAATTTAATCCACCATTTGGTGCTAAAAACGGCGGAAGCTCACTCATTTGTGTAGAAATAAATTTTGAAATACGTTCATGTGAAATACTGGCTAATGATGAAATCGCAATCGCTGCAAAATCCATAGCGTGTGCCACTGGCATACCATGAAAATTTCCGCAGGATAATATTTTTCCAGCATCAGCAAACACCAACGGATTATCTGTACTTGAATTAGCTTCTGTCTCCAAAACACCAATAGCATACTTAATTGCCATCTTAGCAGCGCCGTGAACTGCAGGCATACATCGAAGTGAATAAGCATCTTGCACGCGGTGATCGTCACTGATGTGGCTTTCGCCGATTTCAGACTTATCACCTGCAATTTTTAATAAATTTTTTGCTGTGGGCATTTCACCAGAATGTGGACGTGTCTCAGCTATAAGGGGATCAAAAGGTTTTCGTGAACCACGCAAACCTTCTAATGAAGAAGCGCCTGTGATATCTGCAATTTTTAATAATTGATATGCGTCGTATAAAGCTAACAATCCAACTGCTGTCATGACCTGACAACCGTTGATTAACGATAAACCTTCTTTGGCTTTTAGCTCAAGTGGTTTAATATTTTTATAACTGTCACCCCAAACTTCACCTTCACCAATAAGCGCCAAAGCTAAATGGGATAGCGGAGCTAAATCACCACTGGCACCAACACTGCCCTGTTGTGGAATTTTTGGAATCACATCCTGATTTAAAAATTCTAGAATTTTTTCAATCACATCAACACGAATACCACTGTGACCGCGCGCTAAAGCGTTCGCGCGTAAAATCATCATGGCCTTTGACTGTTCTTTTTTAAATGGATCGCCAATACCGACTGAGTGTGATCTGATTAAGTTTTTTTGTAATTGTTCGATTTCTGAATCAGAAATTCTAACCGATGAAAAAGCACCGAAGCCTGTGTTCACACCATACATGACTTCGCCTGTAGCGATTCTTTTTTCAATGTAGTTTCGTGATTTTAAAATTTCGCTTTTTGCAGCCGCAGATAATTCAAAAGTGCCAGCAGTGTAAACCATTTCATGTAATGACTTCATAGTGATGGACTGACCATCAATCGTGTATTTTTTCATATCGTTTTTCATAGCTATTTTTATACCGACGCGAAATGAGCTAGTCGAGAAGAGATTTAATATTATCCTGATAATTACGCACCGTTTTTTCGCCTCTGAAAACAGCACTTCCAGCGACTAAGATATCGGCCCCAGCTGCCCAGCAGATAGGAGCTGTCTGAGGACTAACTCCACCGTCAACTTCGATCAGATAGTTTAAACCGTTTTTAAGCCTATAATCCGCTAACCACTGTACTTTGGCCATTTGATCGTTCATGAAAGATTGACCACCAAAGCCGGGCTCAACAGACATAATTAAAACTAAATCCACCAAAGATAAATAGCTTTCGATATCTTTAATGGCTGTTTTCGGACGTAAAGTGATACCAGCTTTGCAGCCTAAATTCCTGATCAATTTTAAATTTTCTTTCATTTGTGATGTTGATTCAACATGTAAGGTCAAATAATCAGACCCAGCCGTGATAAATTCACGAATATATTTTTCTGGTTTTTCAATCATCAAATGCACATCTAATGGTAAAGTGCTTACTGCTTTTAAAGCTTTCACTACAGGCATACCGATTGTTAAATTCGGAACAAAGTGTCCATCCATTACGTCGACATGAACTAAGTGGGCACCTGCTTCAGTGATTTTTTGAATTTCATTTTTCATATCTGCAAAATCAGCTGATAAAATGCTCGGAGAGATCATCTTCTTACCCATTGATTAAATCTCCTTTTTTTATTGTCACCGATTTTAAAAATTCACTAATTAACATTTTATTTTTTGATTCCGGTTGAACTTCCAATAAAGAAATTAATCCGTCTGCGGTTTGAATCAATAAGCTGTCTGGCGATACTTCATAGACCTGACCTGGCTTTAACCCCACGCCAATAACTACTTTTGTTTTATGAATTTTTAAACGCTGATCTTTAAACTGAATATATGTGCCTGGTCCAGTATTAAACGCTCTGACTTTATTATGGATTTTTTGTGCCCCTTGATTAAAATTAATTAAAGATTCTTCTTTTTCAATTTTTGCAGCAAATGTAACTAAGGCTTCATCTTGGGCAATAGCCGCTAAATTTCCCCGAATGTAATCCATCAATTCAACTTTTAATAAATCACAACCCAGCGTGGCCAATTGTTGATATACATCTTTCGCTGTGATTTCATTATTAAGAGTTAATTTTCTTTCACCGATCACAGGCCCTGCATCTAATTTTTTAACTATTTTTTGTAAACTGACACCCGTGACGGTGTCACCAGATTCGATTGATCTTTGAATGGGTGCAGCACCCCGCCAAAACGGAAGCAAACTTCCATGCACATTCACAGCGCCGTAAGTAAAACTATCTAAAAAATCTTGATTTAAAATTTGACCATAAGCTACGACAACTGCGACTTCAGCTTTCCATGATTTAATACGCTCAAGAATTTCTATTTCTTTTTTTAAATTTTCTGGCGCTAGAACTTCAATTTTATTTTCAAGCGCTAATAACTTAACCGGTGAAGGTGTTAATTGCATTTTTCGACCGCTAGGGCGATCAGGCTTGGTGACAACACCCACAACTTCATAGTGGTCATCAGCTAATAAAGCTTTTAAATGCTCGGCCGCAAAATCAGGTGTTCCTAAAAAACAAACCCGAATCACACTCATGATTTAACAGTTTCCCTTTTTTTATTTTTGATTTCTTCAAGTTCTTCTTTAGTTGGGTAACCATTTTTTTTGATTTGATTTTTAATTTTATTACTTTTCGTGAAACTGATGTGATCAATAAATAATGTGCCCTCTAAGTGATCCATTTCATGCTGAATGCAAATAGCTAACAGGCCATCGATTTCAAATTGAAATTCTTTGCCATTTACATCACAGGCTTTCACTTTAATTTTTTCAAAGCGTTCTACTGTTTCAAAAAAACTAGGGACTGACAGGCATCCTTCATCAAAAGTTGTTTTGCCATCACCAGAAATAATTTCAGGATTGATTAAAACTAATGGTTGATCGATTTTCTTTTCTAATTCTGTCAATTCATCATAAGCGTATCTGCGGGATTTTTCATCCCGAGGCCGCGTATCAATAACTAATAGTCGTTTTAATTCACCAACTTGGGCTGCCGCCAAACCTATTCCGTTAGCGTCATACATTGTTTCAAGCATGTCTTCGACAAGCTTTTTTAAATCAGCATTGAACTCAGTCACAGGTTTAGAAACTTCACGCAACTGGGGGTTTGGATAAGTTAAAATTTCAAGTATCGCCATGAGTATTCTCCTGTGAAAGAAACAACTCTTTTATTAAATTACTTTTTCAATCGCCACAAGAAGAATAAGCCGAATGACGTCATTATTATATTAGCACCCCAGGCCGCTAAAAACACAGGCAATGTTCCGTGGTACCCCATAGTTTGCATTGAGCTATATAAAATCCAGTAGGCCAAAACGAGACCTAAAACAAGACCGATATTCTTGGCCATTCCCCCGCCGCGGGCCTGCCCCACACAGAAAGGCAGTGCTAAAAGTGCTAACACCAACCCTGCCATCGCAAAGCTTAATTTTGAGTAATAATCGACTTCGTATTTGATTGTATCAAGACCTGCTTCTTTATTTTTTGAAATATATTTTGATAATTCAGCGTGTGACAGCAAATCAGAAGTCTGCCCAGTACTTCGTAAATCTTGTGCATCTTCAGCCATAACAATTGATTTTTCGACGAACTGATCATTTAGTGGGAAGCTGGATTCGTTATTAAAAACTGAAATTTGCCCATCCCGAAGAATCCAATTCGAACCTAGCATTTCAACGGTTTTTGCAGTCAAAAGTTGTTTCAAATTCCAACTTTCATCAAAGAAATAAAGCGTAAGCCCGCTGGCAATATCGCCTTCAGTATTTAAAGTTTTAATATTAAAAATAGTATTTCGTGACCGATACCAGATTTTATCTGTTTTAATCGTTTGAAACTTTCCTGGCTTTTTTTCAATTTCATTGTAGTAAGTAAAACTTTTTTGCCTTGTAAACATTGGTAGTAATCGATCACTGGCAATAAAATCAATCAGCCCTAGAAAAGCGATTGAAATGAATATCCACCGAGAAATCCTAAATAGACTTAGTCCAGCAGCGAATAACGCAATGAGCTCAGACCCGCGATTCAATGTTGATATCGTCATTACAAGGCCAACCACACAGGCCACTGGAAGCATTTTGTGAATTACTTCTGGTATAAAATAACTGTAATACTTAAGAAAGACTGTGCTATCAACGGCGGTATATTTTATGACATTTGTCATTACATCAGTAGCCAAAAATAATGTCACAAAGATCAAAAGACCAGCAAGAAAAGAACTCCAGAATAAACCAACGATATATTTATCAACACGATTCACAAATAAGATTGTGCCTTATTCTTGACTCAAACGGTATTGTGATATGTACTTTAGTCATGGCTTTACGCGTCTTATTAGCTGATGAAAGTTCTACAATTAAAAAAGCTCTGCAATTGGCGTTATCTGACTTTGCCGTTGAAGTGAAAAGCGTTCCGTCGGGCTTAGATGTGCTGACTGTGGCGCAAGACTTTAGCCCAGATATCGTCTTTGCTGATATTCTACTTTCAAAGAGAAATGGTTACGAAGTCTGTGCTGAACTTAAAGCCAATCCTAAATTTGCAAAAACTCCAATTATTTTGATGTGGAGTGGTTTTATGGATTTTAATGAAAGCTTAGCGGCAAGTTCTAAATACACTGATAAAATTGAAAAGCCTTTTGATACAGAAACACTGCGCGATTTAATAAACAAATATGTTAAAAAAACACAAAACCATCCGCTACGTGGTTTACTTGATTTTCCGAAGTTTCCGGATTTTGTCGAATCTGAAACACATATTAAACAGCGCACAACATATGTTAAACCAGTAAAACCAGTTGTTGAAGACGTGGCAGAAGATTTTAAACCCGTTCAGATTAATGAAACTACGTTGCAATCAAAACCTCAGCAACCGACTCAAACGCAGAATTCGCAATCAACAGTTGGAAAGCCAACAACTGATGAATTTGATATTCATATTGAAACAGAAAATTATGGTGAATTTGAAGAAGTGATTCTTGTTAAAACCGAGAAAAACCAAAATCAAATGCAAACTAAAATTCAAGATGAGCTGAAATCTTACTTAGAAAATTCACCAGTGGCTTTAAATAAAATTCAATTGGCCCAAAATGCCGCCGGCGATAAACCGCAAAATTTAACACGCTTTGAAGAACAATTAATGCGTGAAGAAATTCGTTTGATGGCTGAAAAAATTTGTTGGCAAATTATTCCGGACATCACTGAAAAATTAGTTCGTGAAGAACTTGCTAAATTACTTAAAGACATCGATAAATCAATATGACAGTCTTAGAACTTATTAAACTCGCGATTAAAGAAGATCTTCCTTTAGGTGATATTACCACGGAATCACTGGCCGTCAGACCTAAACTAGGCGAAGCCATTTTGAAAGCCAAAGCTGATTTAGTTTTATCTGGCACGGTGGCTTTTGAAGAAACAGTTCAATTTTTAGAACCACACGTGAAAATCAAATGGCTTTTTAATGAGGGTGATTTTATTTATAAAAATCAAACTTTATGTTCTATCGAAGGTGATTTGATTCAAGTCTTGAAAGCTGAACGTGTGGCATTAAATTTCTTAGGCAAACTTTCTGGTATTGCTACACTAACCAGACAATTTGTAAAAGCCATTGAAGGTTCACAGACGCGAATTTTAGATACTCGTAAAACCACACCGCTATTTCGTGAACTAGAAAAAAAAGCTGTGATTCATGGCGGAGGCCTTAATCATCGTTTTAATTTATCAGATGCCATATTAATAAAAGATAATCACATCAGTCTTATGGGTGGAATCACAAAAGCTGTTTTACGAACTCGTCAACACACTGACTTACCGATTGAAGTTGAGGCTTCAAACATCAATCAAGTGAAGGAATGCATTGATTTGCGCGTTGATCGCATATTGCTTGATAATATGAATAACGAAAAATTATCTGAAGCTTTGGGTATCACACCGGATCATATTCAAACTGAAGCCAGCGGCAATATGACACTTGACCGGGTTAGTTCTGTGTCGAAATTAGGTGTAGATTTTATTTCTGTTGGCGCTCTTACACATTCTGCACCCTGCGCAGATATCAGTCTGCTTTTTGATTGGACGTAGATATTAATATTGCAAAAGTCACCCAGGCTTGGGCTGAATCACAAAATATTTCCTGCGATTTTCATCACACTTTAGATAGCACAAATTCTTTAGCCAAAAATGATGCTTTCAATGGTCTTGATGCGATTCAAATCTACGTTACAGAAGAACAAACTGCTGGTCGCGGACGTGCTGATAGAAAATGGGTCTCACCAAAGGCGGGATCATCGTTATTATCTAGTTGGTCTTTTAGATCTGCTCAATCACCAAGTCCTTATTTGACCGCACAAATTGGAAAATCACTATTATTCGCTGCTCGGTCAACATGGCCGTATCTTGATTTTCAGCTGAAAGCTCCGAATGATTTATTAATCGAAACAAAAAAGGTTGCAGGATTATTAGTTGAAACAATTTCGCAAGGTGATCAATTTAGAATTATTGTGGGCCTTGGTTTAAATGTATTAACTTCACCAGTGGGGCTAACTGAAGCTACTCATCTCATGTCAGCATTACAGCAAAAAAAATTACCTTTATTAGGCGAAGACTGGATTCAATTTTTAGATCGTTGGCTTTTTGAAATTTGTCTAGTTATTCCAGAAGCTCATCTTGAATTAACAGCGACTCAAAAATCTATTCTTGTTTCAGCTTTTAATCATTCGAATAAAGGCTATAAAAATTTTGATCAACTTGAAGAGGATTTATGGCGCTAACTTATACTCCTGAAAAACCAGAATTCGGCACACATTGTGAGGATTTCAATTTAATATCCGTCGCTGACAACAAAAAGTATTCCCTAAAAGATTTCGCCAACGGACAGCCACTGTTGATTATGTTTATTTGCAACCACTGCCCTTACGTAATAGCGATTGAGGATCGTTTAATTACTTTAGGCCATGATTTAATTAAAGAAGATATCAATATTGTCGCGATTTGTTCGAATGATGAAAATTCTTATCCAGAAGATAGTTTCGAAAATTTAAAAAAACGTCACAAAGAAAAAAAATACTCATTCACTTACTTGCATGATCAAGATCAATCCGTCGCTAAAAAATTCGGGGCTTTATGTACTCCTGATTTTTTTCTTTATGATAGTGGATTAAAATTACAATATCGTGGGCGTCTTGATGATTCATGGAAAAATCCTGATTTGGTCACAGAACGTGAACTTTACAATGCGGCGATAACACTAAAAAATAAAAAAAGTATTAGCCAACAAATACCATCGATGGGTTGTTCTATTAAATGGACTAAATAATGATTAAACACACTTTGTACGCAATCACACTAGGCTTAGTTATTTTTTTTCTTTATCTTTTACAATACACAGGCGCATTTAAATCAATCACATTAGGTGTTGATGAACGCGGTCCATACACAATGATTTATAAAGAACACAAAGGGGCCTACCATCAAATTGTTTCAACCATTGAATTAGTCGAGAACTGGGCCCGCGCGAATGGCTTAAAGTGCCGCTTAAGCTTTGGTGAATACTTCGATGATCCGCGCCTTGTTGAAGAGGGCCGTCTAACGTCACGGGGTGGCTGTCTTATTGAAACAATTGAGCCTACTGCAGATGTAGAGCAAAAAAATCTAGCCAAAATAAAAAACAAACTTCCTGGGGATTTTAAAATTGAAATTTATCAAAGAAGAAAAGCCGTTGTGGCTTTATTTACCGGAGCCCCAGGCATAGGCCCTATGAAAGTGTACCCTAAAGCTGAAAAGTATATTCAAGAACAGAACCTTAAAAAATCTGGATCTATTCTTGAAATCTACGAAGTGTTTGCAAAGAATACGATGCAAACACTTTATATTTGGCCGATTGAATGATTAAATTACAGCGCAGCTTCTTTTTTAAGAAGTTCTTCAACAGTCATACCAACACCAGCGTGACCTTTAAATACTGTACCCAGTTTACCTTTGTTAAAATGATCTGCAGCTGTTGAATAAGCTTTAGCTGGCAATGGAACATATTTAACTTGCGGGATAATAGTCGCCGCTTTTTCAAAATACATTTTGATAAATTCTTTAATTTCAGTTTGTTTCGCTGATTCTGCATTCACATAGATAAATAATGGACGTGATAATGGGTTATATGTTGAAGCTTCAACTGTCTCACGAGAAGGAAGTGTTGCAAGACCTGCTTTGTTGACTACCGCTAAAGCTTTTAATTTAGATTTATTTTCTAAATAATAAGCTAAAGGTAAATACCCTAACGCATTTTTGTTCCCGGCAACGCCTTTAACTAAAATGTTATCATCTTCAGAAGCTGTGTAATCACCACGTGATGATTTAGCTTTGCCGACAATGGCTTCAGTAAAATAATCAAATGTTCCTGAATCAGCACCAGCGCCAAAAAGTTTTAAATCATTTGCTGGCCATTTTGCGTTCACTTGATTCCATTTAGTGATTTTACCTTGTGAATCTGGTGACCAGATTTTTTTAAGTTCTTCAACTGTGATTTCAGTCATCGGGTTAGAAGGATGAACGACCACAACAGTCGCATCAAACGCGATTGGTAATTCATAGTATTTTACTTTTGTTTCTGCGCAGGTTTTCATTTCTGATTCTGTGATCGGACGTGAAGCGCCTGTGATATCAAGTTCACCACGGCAAAACTTTTTAAAACCACCGCCTGTACCCGATACGCCCACAGTGACTTTGATTTTACCTTTTTGTGCGATTTGAAATTCTTCAGCCATCGCTTCATTGATTGGATACACTGTTGATGATCCATCAATTCTTACTATTTTTTCAGCCGCTAATGATACCGCTGAAACCAATACCAAACCTAAAATACATAGAACTTGTTTCATATAAATCTCCTTGATTTCTGATCATACTAGACGCCGCCAGATCAAAAGTAATGTTAGGTCTTTGTTAAGACGTCGCGCATTCTCTAAAGATGACTGTTACCCAAACAAAATCCTAACACGACATTACTAGCTATGAAAAGCATACTATTAATACAACTAGGGGGGATTATGGTTCAATTTATTAAGCAAATTCAACAAGATCTAAAATACAGAAATCTTGATATGCCCAGTCATCAACCGCACCTTGAATTCGAAATGGATCATGGCAATTACTTGCTGAAAACAGCGACGAAACAGCATGAACTTAAAGAAGCATTTAAACTACGCTATCAAATGTTTTACAAAGAATGCTCATACAGCCTCGATGTAGATGCCTATGATTCGCTTTGTGATCATTTGGTGATTATTGATAAAAGATCTCAAGCTGTGATTGGAACTTACCGTTTAAATCCAGCAAACCATATTGATGATTTTTATTCACAAACTGAATTTGATCTAAGTGGTTTTATTCAACCCTATAAAAAATATCTTGAATTAGGTCGGGCTTGCATTGATCAGAACCATCGCAACGGCGTTGTTATTTCATTATTATGGAAAGGGATTTATTATTACATGCGACAAGTTAAAGCCGATATTTTATTTGGCTGTACGAGTATTGCAGACATCAACCCCCGCCAAGCAGCTTTGGTCCAAATGTACTTAAAAGAAAAAGGAGGGATAAATAATCAGCTAAACTTTGAATTTAATATTAAAACTCAGATGTCTTATAAGGTTCCATTTTTCGATGACTTTACTGATTCTTATAAACAATTAACTAGTGACCAAATTATTGAGGCCGAAAAACTAGTCCCGGCTTTACTTAAAACCTATCTCAAGGTCGGTGCTTATGTTGCCACAGAGCCCGCTTACGATAGCGAAATGAACACGATGGATTTCTTTACCTATTTAAATGTCGAAAACCTTGCTGATCGCTATGAAAAAAGACTAGAAAAAAACGTGTCATAAAACTAATACAATTACAGCCGCCTAACAATTTGTTAGGCTTATAGTCCATGACACCTCAATTTGATGAATATCTGCAGTTTGAAAAAATATTAAAATCACATCAAGATCTTCAGTCGCATCAAAAAACAGCTAACGAAGACAATCATTCTGACTATTGGACATTTGAAACAACAAAATCAGTGCATGTTAAAGATACTGAATTCCCACTCTGGAAAGTCACTTGCGAAAATAGAAACAGTGCAACGCCGTCAAAAGATAAAGCCTGTCTCATTTTAATTGGTGGAGTGCACGGTTTAGAACGTATCGGAAGCCAGCTTTGTGTTTCACTCATTGAAAAATATTATGAGCTCTCGCGCTGGGATTTTGTTTTCAAACATGAATTAGAAAATCTTAAAATTATTTTTTTTCCGTTTGCGAATCCCGCTGGCATTCAATACCGTACACGCTCTAACGGCAATGGTGTGGATTTAATGAGAAATGCACCTATTACCGCAACAGATAAAGTTCCTTTTTTATTAGGTGGTCAAAATTATTCTACACAACTGCCTTGGTTCCGTGGCCAACCCGAAAAAATGGAAACAGAAGCACAATTTTTAGCTGATGAAATCAGCCAAGTTGTAAATTCATCACGTTTAGCTATTTCGATTGATATTCATTCGGGTTTCGGCTTTAAAGATCAATTGTGGTTTCCTTGGGCTTTTACAAAAAAACCGTTTCCAAGGTTAGATCTAATCACGGCTATGATGGATTATTTTGAAAAACTTTACCCATTTCATATTTACAAAATTGAACCCCAGTCTAAAATTTACTGCACCCATGGGGATTTATGGGATTACATAGCTCACAATAAAGTTGAAAAATTAAATTATCTTCCGTTCACTTTAGAATTAGGATCATGGATTTGGGTTAAAAAAAACCCACTGCAGGTTTTTAAACTTGATGGTTTATTTAATCCCATTAAAAAACATCGTATTAAAAGAACCTTGCGTAGACATCAATCACTCATTGATTTTGCTTTAAGATTTCTTTTGTTCGCGCAAAAAAATGATCCGAAATCATTCGATAAGCATGATTACTATAATAAAGGACTCAAAAAATGGTACCCAGAACTTCCCGATCTTGGGTCTTAATCCGCGGTTTAGGACGTGGTATCGGTCACTGGGCCACGTTTCAAGAACGAATTAAAAATAAATTTCCTGCAGATCGGTTTTATTTTGTAGATCTACCAGGTAATGGTTATTTGAATGAAATCGAAACCCCCACAGATTTAGTTGAATTTACCCCGTATATTATTCAGCAACTTAAAAAACAAAATTATGATTTTAAAGACAAAGCTTACGGTTTAGGTTTTTCACTAGGTGCTATGGCTTTAGTAGAACTGCAAAATTTTGCACCAAATTTTTTTGAAAAAATAATTTTAATCAACACCAGTGCTGCAAATTTTTCATCGGTTTTCAAAAGACTTCGTCCCAAAGCTGTATTTTTAGCTTTTCAATTGTTATTTATAAAAAATTTAGCAGCCCGTGAACTTAAAACACTCACCGTAACAACATCACTTACGGCAAAGACCATCACAGAAAAATATCAAAAAGATTTAGACCAAATTATAGAATTTAGTCTAAAATATAAATCTAAATCATCAAATATACTTAGACAACTTTTGGCCGCTTCAAGATATCAGTTTCCATTAAGAAGAAATTGTCGTGTTCTTATTTTAAGTGGTGCTTTAGATAATTTCGTTTCACCGGACTGCTCAATAGCCATTGAAAACCGTTGGCAGTGTGAACATGAAATTCACCCTAACGCCGGACATGATCTTTGTTTTGAAGACCCTGATTGGGTCATTGAAAATATGATCAATCGCTCAAGTCAATAAACAATAACTAAGACAATCACTTGGGCTGAGTTTTTAACATTTTTCGTACTTCAGAAACGTGCGCTTCTTCTTCGACAATCATGTTTCTAGCATATTCTTCAAGCCAAACTGATTCACCTTCAACAAGCTTTAACAAGATTTGCAAATTTTTAAGCTGTTGCAATTCGTGATCAAGGCTCTCTTTTAAAATATCACCTAGTGAATGTTTATGTGTTTCAATCAACTGACCGATTTTCAAACTGGGATGACCGTTTAATGTTGTGATGTGTTCGCCAGCATCACTGGCGTGCAATAATGATTCGCTAGCTTGATCACGCAACCATTTAACAATGGGAATACGATTGTGTCCAAAAACCATTAATGAATAATGTGTGTATCTAACAACTCCAGCTAATTCTGATTCAAGAATTTGATTTAAAACTTCAATTACTTTTTTGTCATTCACGTAAAGACTCCTTAGTTAATTATCATTGTAGTTCTTATTTACCACTTTGTAAGTGTAATATTTGGACATAAACTACTACCAATATGCTACTGATAAATGATTTCACCTCGCAAGGATTATTTGGCCTAGCTGTTGCTTATACATATAAATAAGTACTTAAAATTACTATTAAACACTAAACAACAAAAACAAAGGAAAATAATTATGAAAAAAACAGCATTAAGTCTGATTGTTCTATTAGGCTTGTCTTCAACAGTATTTGCACAACGTAACGGGACTATATCTTGTCGGGCTGACTTGCTTAACCGAGCTGGCAGAGTAATTTCGTCTTTTACTGGCGGTAACTGCCGGCAAGCTTTAAGACAATGTGAATATGAATTACAACGACGTCAAAACCAAGGTCAAAATCCACAAGCATTTTGTCGAGCAGCTAACGACGGTGGCGGCAACGGACAAGGTGAATATGGAACAGCACGAACTGTTCGTTGGCAGGATTTTGGAACTACAAAAATAGATAAAATTATTGGTGAAAGAATCACAATCCGTGTGAACAATGTTTTAGTAAATGAAATTTTACTTAGAGCAACGAGTTCTGATATTCGAATTTCACGAGTCGCTGTCACGTTAACAAATGGTCAATCATACTACTTACCTTATCAGGCAGGTACACTGAACGAAAACCGAGAAGTTCGCTTACAATTAAATTCAAGATATTCAGT
>JAYUQO010000071.1:0-2013 GCA_043756765.1 Bdellovibrio sp.
GAAAAACAAAAGTCCTAATAAAGCATTTAAAAGAACAACGTGGATTAACCAATTTTTCATCCTGTACAGCCCTTTTAATGATTGAAAAACTGGATCTAAATAGATTGTCGGTCCATCGGCAACACAATTTATTGAGGTAAGTTATTTTTTCATGCGAATAAGACAAAATCATGATATCAAAAACGTGTATGGAAAATAATGACGTTTTAAGAAGTATTCGCTACATGTTAAATATCAACGAGCAGAAAATAGTCCATATAGCTGGCTTGGCTGATCTCAATATTCCTATAAGTGAAATCCATGCATTTATTAAAAAAGAGGATGAGCCCGGTTTCCAGGTCTGCGATGACCAATTCATAGCCTACTTCTTGGACGGTTTGATTTATTTCAAGCGTGGGCGCGAGGAAGGTCGACCTCGGCCTGCTATTGAATTGCCAGTTACAAACAATACAATTCTTAAGAAATTACGCGTGGCATTCCATCTTCAAGAGCAAGACATCCTCGAACTTATTGAAAAAGGTGGTTACCGCATAGGTCGCTCTGAATTAAGTGCGTTGTTAAGAAAAAATGATCACGCTAATTACCGAGAATGTGGTGACCAAGTCCTACGATATTTTTTAAAAGGTTTAACTTTACGACTTAGAGGCTAACACAACTAAATCCAGTTGATGCCTGGCCTAATCTCCTTTACGCTAATCACTGAAAGTTGAGGGTATTTATGTCAGATCATTTAAAAGAAGAAATCGAGCGTCTTAAAGCTGAGAACGAAGCTTTAAAAAATAAAAAATCCGGCGGTACTTTGACGATGAAAGTTAGCGAAAAGGGTGCGCTTTCTGTTTACGGTATGGGTCGATTTCCGGTTACTTTGTACAAAGAGCAGTGGAACAAATTATTAAGTATCGCTGATGAACTGAAGTCCTTTATTAAAGAACACGATTCGAAACTAAAAACCAAAGACTAAAAAATGAAAGAAAAGTTCCGTGTCTATTTCACTACCGTCAATATTAAATGCCTGTATTGACGGAATTCTTGCTGTGTCTGACAAAGGCAACGCTGATTTTATCAACAGCCAATTTATTCAACTTTGGAAAATTCCTGCTGATATTTCTAGCTCTAAATCCTACAATCGAATACTTAAATGCATAGCCTTAGAAGTTCACGATCCTGATGCTTTTATAAAAAAATATTCACACATTCATCCACAAGAACAAAATTCCGATGAGATATCATTGATAGATGGTCGAACTTTAAAAAGCTACTGCACTTCGGTGACGGATGATAACGGTCTGTTCACGGGAAGAATTTGGTTTTTTACTGACATCACGAAGGAAAAAGAAGATCAAAAAATGATTCAGCATCAGCAGAAAATTATAACCAGATCGGCTCGTATGTCTGCGCTTGGTGAGATGGCTGGTGGCATTGCTCATGAAATCAATAATCCATTAAGTATTATCTTTGCTCATGCTGAAATGTTATTGGATGCAGATATTGAAAAATTATCCACAACCTATATTCATAAAACAGCAGAAAAAATAAAAGACACCAGCAAGCGTATCGCAAGTATTATCAATGGACTTCGTATTTTTTCAAGAAACTCTGACAAAGATCCACTTGTTCCAGTTTTTTTGGAAAATGTGATAGAAGATACAATCGCTATATGTATAGAAAAATTTAAAACCAATGCAATAAAAGTTGTTTTTGAAAAGCCAGAAGAAAAACTGCAAGTAAAAGGCCGAGCCAGCCAATTGATGCAGGTCATTTTAAATTTATTGAATAATGCAGTCGATGCAGTAGGTACTCAAACAGATAAGTGGATAACTGTGACGTTAAGAAAAAATATTGATAGGATTGAAGTTTCTGTGATTGACAGTGGCCATGGAATTGACCAGTTGTTACTAGAAAAAATTTTTCAACCGTTTTTCACAACGAAGCTTCCAGAAAAAGGAACGGGGTTAGGACTTAGCATATCGAGAGGAATAATTGAAGAACACGGTGGTGTTTTAGATTTCAATC
>JAYUQO010000072.1:0-2013 GCA_043756765.1 Bdellovibrio sp.
AATAACTAATCAGGTTTGGCAAATGCCCACCATATACTTTTCTATATTTCATCATTCTAGTTTTTTAAAAGAAAATAGTTTGTTTTTGGTTTTTTGTGCTGATCGCTGGGTGCGGTTTTTGGGGCTTGTGGGGGTTTAAACCAGTGGTAATAAAATTGGCGTGTATTGGCCGAATAATCGGCGTTGATTTGGGTGGACAGAGTGGACTTGGTGGACAGCGTGGACATAGTTTTTTTTCTGTTGGGCAAAGCTAAGAGAGACGCGATAAATCGAGTCTCTACATTGTATCGAATGAATATAAAAGCTAATCATTTCCGGCTTCTAAAACTTGGTGGCCTTTGTCGGTTAGACGGTATTTTTGGTTCCGGCTATTTGGTTTATCAGGTTTAGTCATCTGTATTAACCCATTTGTTAGCGCTGCTTGCAAATAAACTTTTCGAAAATGCTCATTGTGTTTTAAACCCAAAGCTAGCTGTAATTCCTGTCTTGTCATTTCGCCTTTAAGTACCTTTGCTAATTTTATGGCTGGTGTAACTTCCGCGGTAACTTCCGCGGTAACTTCCGCGGTGACTTCCGCGGTGTCATCAGTTGGTTCTAACTTATTACCTGAACTATCATATTGGAAAAGCCTAATCGTCATTTTGAAAACATCGCCCTCAATTAGTTCAGGTAAATACCCACCATAAGCTTGGCTATATTTCATCATATTGCGAACCCCAGAGCCTAATTCATCAGCACGACCAATCTGTTTGAAAAAACGCGCAAGTATAGGGTTTTTGGGGTATGGCGAAAAATTAGCGGGATTAGCGAGCCCAAACTGAAATAAAGTTGTAAAAGCATATTGATTCACATGTAACATAACAGTCAGAGTATTAAAAAAAGAGTTTCACCACCGAGACACCGAGGACACCGAGAAGAGAAGATAATTTAAGAATCCTTTTTAACTAAACTTTTTTGCATTCTCGCTGTTACACGACGTGTGTCTCGGTGGTGAAAATTTTTTACATTGACTCAATTAACTTTATTTCAGTTTGAACTCACGATAAATGAATGGCTCTTCAGCGTGCGTGGGTCATCCCTATAGAAGCGTAGTATGCATAAGTTCTATGCTTTTAAAGTATGGCTACGCTAATCGATGAAGAGCCACATTTCATTCATTTCTTTCATCTTTAGCTTTCATCAAATCTGCTTCTAATATGATGCTTTCTAAATCCTTGATCGCCCAAAATGCATGGGCACCCATTATTCTTTTTACAATTGAAAACATTTTATTCCTATTGACTAAATCATTTTGTCGTAATAACCAAATACAATCCATATGATCTTTACCTCTTCCAGCTACATGCTTAATAATGACTAGCCATTCTGGCGAAATAATGGGTAAAAGATTATCTAAAATTATTCGATCCCTAAGCGCCGCAGCATATAAATCTTTTTGTTCATCATTGCGCAATATCCAATCAATCTCATATTCTTTTTCATTTATTTTCACTTTATAAGCTAATCCACCAAATGATAACTCTTTATATGATTCCAGTTCAATTTTTTTATCGGCAATAAAATCAATGTCTCTTGTTGCTCGAGTAAACCCATAAATATGCATAGCTAATCCACCACAAATGGCAGATATCACGCCATCTTTATCGGCAATTGCAAGTGCATATTTAGCAGCAATTAAAGCCTCTTCAGTACTAATCGCTTTACCCATATTGCTGTTTGGACTGTTCATTTCGCATAACTTTCTTTAAAAATGGTTGAAGATCAACTGTAAGTAATAAATAACGAAACGACGGGACAGGTCTTTCATTTTAACATCATAAACCACGACAAGGGTGGGCATGATGCCGTGAGAAAGTATTGCGCTTGTTCGTAGAAACTGGCGAATTCATGTAGAACAATAACTTAGCCAAGTGCTAAATTAAAATTATTTTTGAGTTACTAATTTGCTTGAGTGATTCCTTTTAAAAAAGCTTGTACTTTGTTTTGTAAAAATGCGACTGATTGCATTCTATC
>JAYUQO010000073.1:0-2012 GCA_043756765.1 Bdellovibrio sp.
TTTTTTTAGTTAATCTTGTAGTGAACAGGCATGCCTGTTCAATGTGTTTATTTATGAATATTTGCTAGTTTCATTTAATAATTTGAATCAAATTGGTAATTTGAACCACAATGAACAGGCATGCCTGTTCACTACAAGATTTGGCAAAAAAACTATAAATCTAGCTAACGGGTTTACCGAATGTTTACCAAAAATCTGTAAACATTCGGTAAACCCGTATTTTGCTATTTTTTTTAATCTTGTAGTGAACTGGCATGCCTGTTCACTGTGTTTAATTAGGAATATTTATTAGTTTTATTGTAAACATTCGGTTAACCTGTATTTTGCTTTTTTTAGTTAATCTTGTAGTGAACAGGCATGCCTGTTCAATGTGTTTATTTATAAATATTTAATAGTTTCATTAAATAATTTTAATCAAATTGGTAATTTGAACCATAGTGAACAGGCATGCCCTGTTCACTACAAGATTTGGTAAAAAAACTATAAATCCAGCTAACGGGTTAACCGAATGTTTACTGTATATTTACGTCTGAATTGTATATGTTATTTACAAGGACTTACAAATTAAATTCCTTTGGAATACCCCAACATTATTTCATTCACCCATGTGTGATTTCGTAGTAAAAAGAACGGGGGCATTTGCTGGGCATTTTTTTGACGATGAAACCTTCGGCACATAAGCGTTGCAAATCTTTTGCCACGGTTAATACGCCGATTTCAAGAGCAACAGCAATTTGACCACGAGTTAGTTGTTGATACTGTTGAAATAACTCTTTAATTTGTTGGCAACGCTTATCAGAGGGGCTTAACTTAATATTTTGAATTCTTTGATGCATTTGTTCGTTTTTGAATGTCGTCAATGTTTGGGAGTCAGTATTTGACATGATTTCTTTTATTGGCGTTAACTTTTTATTTTTATTTAACCACTCAATTTCAATATCATTGACTTCAATTATGGGTTTGTAGCCACATAAAATTTTGATACGGTCAATTTCATTTTTTAGTTCTCGAATATTACCGGGCCAATGGTATGCCTGAAACATTTGAATTAATTCATCTGAAAAGACTTGCAATTGATTACTATTTTGTTGATTCAAGAAGTAATTAATTAACACGGGAATATCTTCTTTTCGCTCACGTAAAGGTGGAATCGCGATAGAAAATTGTTTTAAACGGTGATATAAGTCTTCCCTAAATAGCTTTTTGGAAATTAATTCTTCAATATTGGCATTGGTTGCAGCAATGATGCGACATTTGATTTGTCGAACTTTCGTACCCCCCACTCTGAGTACTTCTTGGTTTTCTAATACTCTTAACAGTGAAACTTGCAATTTTTGAGACATCTCTCCAAATTCATCCATAAAAACAACACCATCTTCGGCGGCCTCAAAGATACCCTTATGAACATTGACGGCACCCGTAAAAGCACCCGCTTCATAACCAAATAACTCTGATTGCAATAAAGTATCGGTCAAAGCACCGCAGTTAATCGCTAAAAAAGGCTTATCTTTATGGGCCGACTCTTCATGAATTGCACGAGCGACTATTTCTTTACCCGCACCTGTTTCACCAATTACTAAAATAGGCCTTTGAATATCGGCAAATTTTTTAACATTTTTCTTGATCGTAACAATTACCCTTGAGTTACCGATAATTCTATTCAAACCTAGTGAAACCACCGCTGTCGAAATCATTTCTGTTTCTAAAGTTTTGTCGATATCTACTGGCATGCTAGCATGCATGGGCTGGGTTAATTCAAAAAAAGATACCGCTGATAACTCAAATGCGAATTGCATTTCATATTTTAGCCTTCCCATAGCTTGAAATTTTTCACAATTTTTAAGCAATTCCGCATAATAAACTCTTGCCAAATCTTTTTTATTTTTAACCAAAAAATAACGCGCTAAAAAAAAGTCTAAGAGATAATGATCTCTTTCATTTTTGCGATTATTAATAATATTTTCTATTGCTTCATATCGACCTATTACAAATGCATGGTGAAATTTAACAAA
>JAYUQO010000074.1:0-2010 GCA_043756765.1 Bdellovibrio sp.
TTCATTCAGTCGAGGCTTCATTACTCATATCGATTTACCAGATAAACAAACATACTTCGGAACCTTAATGGTTGAAATGGGTTACATCCAAGTCAAAGAATTGGAGATAGCTCTTAAAAAAGCTGACATACATATTGGTCAGTATTTTCTTCAGCAAAAAAAAGTGACCCAGCAGCAAATTGACTTGGTTTTTCGTAAACAGATGGAGCTTCGGTTAACGAAACTAATTTGTGACAACACGTACAATATAAATTTTTCTGACGCTGCTGAAACGCCGCTGTTCATCAAAATTACCCGAAGAGATTACTACGAGATGTGCTATTCGTGGCTAGAAAATCGTTTCACAAAAAAATGGCTGGAAGAGCATTTTAAGCTATGGGAAAAGGACTTAGTCGTTTTCTTAGATGGTCACACATACATTGCTGACGCCTTCAAAAAACCAATGATTCTGCAATTGCCAGACTTCAACCAAGAAATTCGCAAAGGGATGTCATTACGTCGGTTGAAGAATCTTTACCGGGATCACGAAGAGGCTTTTTTGAAGTCTTTGTATTTTTTAAGTTTAATAGGAGTTGTTGTTTTTAAAGAATCTCCAGAAGTTGAAAAAGTTGCGAAGTTGCAAACGATTTACAATCAGCTGAAAGATAAAAAAGGAAACGAGCTTGCGAAAGCCTTGGCAGAATTGACCCGAATGCCAGTGCAACAATCAGAATCTGTGTATTTAGCTTTTCAAAAATTAATCAGTGAAAATGCAGATGATGATTCGCAGGAGTACAAAAATCATTTGGTCAAAATAGGGATAAATTTTTTAAGTCAGCAAAGTGCAGAACCGTATCATGAAACAGAATCAAAATCGAACAATGCACCACGTTCACAAATAGAAAAAAATATTGCAAATAATTCTATGGCCGCTATCCAGAAAGATCTTTTGAAAGGAAAATATTTTGAAGCTTTCGGCCAGCTGAAAAAAACATTTGCAAGTAATGATCTTAGACCTAGTATGAAAGTTTATTTGCTGTGGGCAAAAATTGGCCATGCCCTGACCGCAAATTTAAAGGTCAATTTGACAAATTTTGAAAATGAATTGGCAGACTTGATCCCTGAGGACAAAGAAACTGCTGAATTTGAATACATTCAATCAATGTTTGCCATGTTAAAAAAAGATAAAGAAAAAAGTAAGCTTCATTTCGAAAATGCTGTAAAAAAGAAACCTATCTTTTTAAAATACCCAATTGATAAAGGCGCTTGGGCAAAACTTTTAAGCGCAATCGGAATTAGCAATTGAATAATATCGCTGTATTTTTCTCTATGATGTTACTTGGTGTTTCATCTTTAGCGAAAATTGAAGGCGAATTGCCTTTTCTTTATTTGAATCAGTATTTTACTTATAAGATAGTGGATGCCTCTGAAATAATAATTGCTGATAAAGTTTTTGATTTTAGAAACTTCAAGATCTTCAGTGAAAATAAAAATACTGTATTTAATCTAGAATCTCTTGATACATGGATAATCCCAGGATCAAAGCTGGTTTTTAAAAACAAAGAAAACATATCGCTTGGTCGGATCACCATTGTGAGCAATAAGTTGATTTACCGTGTGCCGTTGCCACAAAGTACAGCGACTGTTTGTCTTGCTGTTTCGTCTGCATTTTCAGATTTTCAGTTTTGCAAATCTGTCACACCATTAGATGTCACAGGTTCTACTGCAAAAGTAAGCGTCAACGGCGAAATCGTTGATAAAGTAGGAACCGTTGTTTTAAAAGATAAAGAAGAATCGCTTGTTTTTGCGACTGTGCTTTCTGCTGAAGCAAGCGTGCTGCTTAAGACCAAAAAAAGAAACGTACTGCCATCGACAATTACAAAATCTGCACTAGATGACTTTTTGACCATACAATTTGCAGACCAAAACTTAAACGTGAACAACACCTGGGTTGAAAAAATCACCGTAGATCAATCTTTTATTATTTTACGACTGGATCCATTGATTTCAATGCGCCAAGATCTTTACTTT
>JAYUQO010000075.1:0-5135 GCA_043756765.1 Bdellovibrio sp.
AACTTCAACAAATCAGATCGCTCTTTTAAAGTATTTTTTTTGTAATTTTCAAATTCAGCACGTAAATATAAATATTCATTTTTCCATTTAGCGGCTTCATCTTGAGCTAATTCAATTTCGCTTTTTACGGGCGCTGTATTTTCAGCGGCGTTAGCCTCTGGATTTGATTTTTGATCATGATTATCAGACATAAAATAAGTCTCCGAATATAATATAAAATAAGCAATAAACGATTCTTAAAGTTTGAGTCCTATTCACAAAATGTCAACTTCTAGAAAGGTGAATTTTTCGAATATCTGATTGCTGATCAAAATTCCCTCATTTGTAAGCCCATAGCCCGAATTCGTTCGTGATAAAAGTTGTTTATCCACCATGGGTGCGGCAATTTTTGAAACTAAATTTGTTAAGTGCTCGCCAAACTTAGCATGTACAGAATCCAGTTTAAGCCCAGTCTCTAGTCTTAACGATGTGTGACAGAAATCAGTCAATGCCTGATGTTTCGCTAAAAATTCAATTTGTGTTGAATCTAAAGCTGACAAGCCTTGATTGATTTGATTTTCATAGACCTGAATATTGTTAGGATTCCAGTGTCTAAAGCCCCATTCCGAATCAATTTCATGATGCTTGATTTTTTTAGAATAAGAATGCGCACTTAAACCAAGTCCCCAAAAATCCTGATCTTGCCAATATAATAAATTATGCTTCGATTCCAAACCACTTAACCCGTAGTTAGATATTTCATAGCGTTTGAAATTCGCTAAATTTAAATTCTCATGAATGACATTGAACATTTCAATTTGTTCCTCGTCTAAAGGCCTGTTAAAAGATAGCGGATGACCTTCGGGAACGGTTAGACAGTAGGGTGATATATGCGACGAGCCTAGATCAACGGCCGTAAGAACATCTTGTTTTAATTCAGCTAATGTTTGTGTCGGTAGCGCAAATAATAAATCAAAAGAAAAATTAAGATTATATTTTCTAAGCAAAGCCAAAGTTTCTTTTGTTTGGTCAGATGAATGCTCACGCTTAACCATTTTCAGCAAATGATCATGAAATGTCTGTGCACCGACACTAAAACGATTAAAACCGTTTTCTAAATAATGATTTAATTTTTTTTCGCTAACTGTCGCAGGATTTATTTCGATTGTGATTTCAGTCCGAGGGCTGGTTTTTAAACCCTGCTTGTTCAGCTCAGCAATCAAGTCTACAATAAGTTCTGAAGGAATTAAGCTCGGTGTGCCGCCACCGAAATAAAGAGTGTCTAAATGCAGATCTTCGCTTTGCGAAAAATCTAAATAATGACGACGAAGCTGAATTTCTTTTTTGATAAGTTCGATGTATTTTTGCGGCGGAAGAATTTCTGATTGAACATAAGTTGCAAAATCACAGTAAGTGCAACGCTGTATACAATAAGGAATATGAATGTACACACCAAACCGCTTTTGCATAGGATTGTTATAGATGAAACAAGTTAAATTTCAACTTAAAAACAAATTAAAAGTTATTCTTGTCCCTAGCCATAAATCACCTGTAGTTAGCGTTCAGATGTGGGTTAAAACTGGTAGCGCCGATGAGGCAAAAAACGAAGAAGGCATCAGTCATTTTATTGAACATCTAGTTTTTAAAGGAACAGATAAATTTAAAGTGGGTGAAATTGCTTCAACAGTCGAAGCCTCTGGAGGTGAATTAAACGCTTACACTTCATTTGATCAAACTGTTTTTTATGTGACCATTTCAAAAAACTTCCAAGACGTTGCTTTAGATGTTGTTTCACAAATGATGGGGCATCCGTTGTTTGATCCAATTGAGACCGACAGCGAACGAGAAGTCGTCTGTGAAGAAATTAAAATGGGGATAGATTCCCCTGGCAGACAATCATCACAGTTGTTATTTAGTAGTGTCTTTAAAAAACACGCTTACGGAAAACCTGTAATTGGCTATGAAAAAAATGTCAGATCGTGGTCAGTTAAAAAAATAAAAAGTTTTTATCAATCCAGATACGTCCCAGAAAACATGTGTTTAGTTGTATCAGGTGACTTTGAATCCGCAGAAATGAAAAAGAAGGTCGAAGCCTACTACTCAGATTTCAAACCTTTTAAATTGAAAAAAATAAAACGTGCAAAAGAGCCAGTACAAACAAAACCCAGAATAATTTCTAAAACAAAAGATCTAAAAGAAAGCACATACAATGTGGCTTTTCCGTCAGTGAATGTAAAACACAAAGACACACCAGCACTAGATGTGATGTGTATGATTCTTGGCCAGGGCGAAACCAGCCGCTTATTTTCAGAATTAAGATTAAAATCAAGCCGTGTCAGTGGAATTTCGGCCTACAGCTATAATCCACAAGACGCGGGTCTAATAGCAATCACATTCAAATTAATGGATCAAAATATCAATGATGCTTTTAAAGGTTTATTTTATGAAATCGAAAAAATAAAAAATGAAGAAGTAAAATGGGAAGAAATCAAAAAAGCCGTCGTCAACATTTCCTCGGAACAGTTTTATTCAATTGAGACGGTTGACGGCATAGCTAATAAAATTGGTTCGTCGCAGTTCTATATGAACGATACTTATGCCCACGAAAAGTATCTAAAGCAAATTCAGAAAATTACTCCAAAACAAATTCAAAAAGTGGCGCAAAAATATTTTAAACCTGAAAAATTAAATCTATCTTCTTTAACGCCAGAATCAAAAGACAAAGCTGAACAGCACTTAAAATCGGCTATTGAGACCTGGAAAAGTGTAGTTCAAGAACTTAAATCTCTGAAAAAGAAAAAAATAGTTAACAAAAAAATAAAAATTCCGAAAATTGAATTTAAAGCTATCAAAAAAGCAACACCTGAAAAGCTAGAAACAGTTGTTACGTCAAATGGCACAAGAATTCTTTTTAAAAAATCTAAAGAAATTCCAACCGTAACTGCAAAAATTTTATATGGCGGTGGTTCCAGATTAGAAAATCCAGAAAAAATGGGGCTTGTTGAACTACTGTCAAGAACATGGGTGAGTAGCACCACGAAGAAAACTGAAGAAATGATTTTACAGCAAATCGAAGAATCAGCTGCAGGAATTAATTCGTTTGCTGGTAAAAATACAATCGGTCTTTCCATTGAATGCATGAAGCCTTTTGAAAATAAAATTTTAGATTTAATGACAGAAGTGACTTTAACACCGAAGTTTGATGAAAAAATAATTGCTCGTGAAAAAGAATCGATGCTGAGACAAATTAAAGCCAAAGTTGATCAGCCGTCGTATTTGTGTGGTAAGCAGTTTATCCAAAAAATGTTTCCAAATCACCCTGTAGCCTATGAACAACTAGGAACAGAAGAAAGCGTCGGAAAAATTTCACGCCAAGATATTACAAATTATTTGGCTAAAGTTTTAAAACCGAAAAATTCTTTAGTTGTTGTTGTCGGTGATTGCAATCAAAGCGCGTGGGTCAAAGCTATCGAACAGATTGAAAAGAATACGACTCACAATTCAGACGACAAAAAACAATTAGTTGAATTCGCAGTCAAAAAAATTGAAAAAAATGAAACTTTGTATTTGGAAAAAGACAAAGAGCAATCTCATGTCATTGTTGGGTGGCAGGGAATCAGCATCACTGATCCTGATCGTTATATCTTGCAAATTATTCAGGCCGTTATGGCAGGGCAAGGTGGGCGGCTGTTTTTAGAACTCAGAGATAAAAATTCATTGGCTTATTCTGTTTCACCAATTCGTATGGAAAGCTTAGAAACAGGTTATTTTGGCGGTTATATTGCGTGCTCGCCAGATAAAGTCACAAAAGCGATAGACATGTTTCATATCGAATTTAACAAAATTAAAAATACGCCAATCAGCAGAACTGAACTTGAAAGAGCGCAGCGATATTTAATTGGACAACACGATATTGGCTTACAAAGAAAATCTTCCGTCTGTAATACAATTGCGTTTGACGATTTTTATGGAAACTCAATAGAAGAATCTTTAAACATCGCGGCTACATACCAAAAAATTACTCAAGAAGACGTATTAAGAGTTTCAAAGAAAATTTTTGATACAAACTATATCGTTAGTATAGTTGGTCGGAAAATGAGCTAGCCTGTCTAGCTGGCCAATAGTCGCTATAAGATAAATTTTTAAGCAAAAGTGCAAAACAACCGATAATATAGACACTATGGGATCATTTCTACTTATCTCACCAGAACAGCACTTTAGTGAAGAACTTAAAGAGGCCATGCTGAGGCTGAAAATAAAATCGCACCCACAAATCGAAACCTATCTTGTTCATATGCTTAAGCATTATTTAGATTCTAGAAACTTATTTGCACCGTTTCAAAATGAGACAACAGAAAAAAAACCCGAAACGCTAGCAGAAATTTACTTAATTGCTTTGAATTCGGATAGTCCAAAAAATAAAGAAATGATGAAGGTCCTTGCTGATCGTGCTTTATACTTGTCCGGCTTTTTTGGCGATTCATTACATAAGAAAATGATTGATGTGGATTACTATGTGGATATGGGGTCTGCAGCCTATTCAAATTTATCCATTTGGAGCAGAGAAGACAATTTAAGTTCGATTTATAAAACTATTTCTAAACGCTTCACAGAATATGTGGACGTACTTAATTACATGAGCGAGAAATCGTCCCTTAAAGCTGATGATAACGTCCTTAGTCTATATGAAAAATACCTTAAAACAGGTTCAGAGATGGCACGTCATAAATTACAAGAACTAGGTGTTGTTGTGCCAAAAGAACAATTGAAAATAAACAAGGCCTAAGATAAAACTAAGACATGAGTTTAAGCCATATTATTATACTAGGCATTGTATTGGTTATTGCTGTTCCGCCGGAAAAGCTGCCTGAACTCATGCGTAATCTAGGTCGTTTATTTAATGATTTGCGACGAAATACATCAGGTGTTTGGGATGAAATTAAAAAAGATGCATCGGTTGATCCGATCAGTTTTTATAATACGAATACTACACAAAATACTCATCCACCACCAGAGCAGACGGTTACAGAAAATATTGTAGCTGATGTAGCTGAAAAAAAACCAGAAACACAAAAAGATCCGAAAAATGACTCAAACACCTAATCAAGATCCAGTTGAAGAAAGAAACATGAGTTTGATTGAGCATCTAATAGATC
>JAYUQO010000076.1:0-5114 GCA_043756765.1 Bdellovibrio sp.
ATATGATTTAGATCTCAGTGCTAAAAGTCTAAAATCTGCAGTTCAAATTTGTTTCAAACAAAAAAACCAATTTTCAACAATGTCTATTTGTTTCCTAACTGAAGCGACTCAGATGGAGAATACCACAGTTAAACTATATGTTGAAGGTGTAGAAGTTGGTTTAAAAGGCCAAGTCATTCTTAAGGAAACAAAAAATAAAATTCAATTTTTTGCTAAGTACGCATCCGGTTCATCGTTGGAATTAATCACTAGAAAAAGAAAATTTCTACCAGCAACAGTGAACAAAAATTCTGAAAACGGTATCTATGAAGTCGATTTTGTTGATTTAGAAAATAACAAAATTAAATGGGGCGAACAAATTTTCTTTGATCAAGAAAGTTTTAAAATCGCTTCAGACAATATCGTTCAAGTTTATCAAGGAATTTATAACAAAGATAATTCTAAAAAAAGCTATAGTTTAACTTATTATACGCCAACATATAAGCGGCCTAGAATAATTAATAAATGGACTGTCACACCACTTGTTTCCTTTACTAAACTAGATGGTAATACAACTAACGAAAAATTTAGCTTAACATCACCAGCGAATTTCGGAATTAGCCTGAATTCGTATCGTTTGTTGCCAGCTCAGTACAGTAAAATGTTGTATGCTGATCATTGGGTTGCAGATGTATCATTTAAATCGACAGCTTTAGCGACGACGGCTTCTAGCTACACAATCACAAATGCAAAGCAGAACTTGCTGGGATTAAATCTTGGATTGACTCGTGAATTTACCGATTTCAGTTGGTACGGATTATTTATTAATTTCCAACAAGATATCATCGCTAATAGCACAGCATCTTCTTCTGGGGCCGTTGATCTAAGTACTGTGATGAACATGGATATTTCAGGTAAAGTTAACTACATGTTTCTTGAAGCTGGCAGATACACAGCTGAAGCCAATGTTGGCTATGCTTCTATTTTACCTGCGAAAATATCAGGTCAAAGTTCGAGCATTGGATCAAGATTCTTTGGTGGTGCAGATCTAATTTATGATTATAACGATCAGCTTGTCAGCTTTGGTGTGACATACAGCCAACGCGCCCAAAAGACCTCGGCACAAAGCTTTACAGAACAATTATTTGAATATCGATTTGGATATATAAAATCTTATTAGCGCGATCAATAATATTATTTCTTAAACCAGCTAAATAAAGATTTTTGATAAGGAAAATTTCTAACATCAGAACTTAATTTAATAGCTGATTTGTATGATTTATCAGCTTGTCCATCTTGTTTTTTAATTCTAAACAAAAGTGAATACACATAGTGATACTCTGCTGAATTGACATCTTCAGGAAGCGTCAACATGAAATCATTTTCAAGTTGGGCCATAGTAAATGCAACATTTTCAAAATAAGCTAGAGCAATTTGGCCCCAAGCAATATATAACTGCAGTTTCGGTGTCGTAGATGCTTGATCTTTATTTTTCTTAGCCAAAGTCAGTGCTTGTATATAATTTTGGGCCAACAGTAATCTTAAAATGGGTTGCGTATCAATGGCCACTTTAGTCGGAACAACTTTGTTGTTGCTGGTTTGTAATTTTGATAAAATTGATTTGTGATTCAGCAAAAGCGACATCATTTTTTTTTCAATTTCTAATTTCATGTCGACATGACCAATAGAACGGTCAAGGTAGTTTGATTTGATAAGCTCAAAAATTGTTTCTAAATTTTCTGGATCTTCTTTTGTAATTAGACTTAGTTCATTTAAAAGTTCAACATCAGTTTTATTAATAATTAATTTATAAAGATGCTTTAGTTTTACTTCGACTTTGTCGTCTTCTTCGCTAGGGACAAGTTCAACCCAATTTAATAATATTAAAAAATGCAAAGCTTTAAAAAAATTTTTATTTTTCTCAAAACTGACAGCTAAATCTGATAAATTGCCATCGTTGATTTTTTCAAAAAAATCAACTCCAACAGATACAAATAAAGGGTAGTTTTGGCCTTCAAAAAATTTGATGTTTTCCCAATTCACTTTACAAACTGAATTGTAGTATTCAATGTAGTGACCTAATAGCCATGCTTCACTGAATTTACTGGCAATCCAATCATGCATCAGAATATTAAACCGATCTAAATTGACTTCAGATGTTTTGAATTGCATTTTGTTTTCTTCAAATGACAATTTATACTTAGTTTCAGAAATTAATTTTGATAAACGCATGCGTGATTGTGTTAATAGTACTTCGCCGACTTGCTCTGCTGTGACATAGCCCTTTTTAATCAAATAAACCCCAATTGGCAGTTCGGCTTTTTCCGCTAATGCTTTATCTATAAGGTCTTTAGTGATCAATCGGCTATTAATTAATAAAGTTCCTATTTTTGTTTCTGCATCTGAAACATCAATGTGTTGAATTTGCCCTTCAAAAAAAGAAAGACCACTAACATCACCGTTTTGCGTTGTAAATTTTAAATAACCATCTAGTTTCGTATTGAGAAAAGTAATGATTAAAGCAGGTATGTCAAAACCATAGACAAAATCCAAACGACTTATAATTTTTTTTTGATCAACTGCAGTTAAATCAGTCTGATAAAAAGATTGATAAAAAGTAGACCTTGGCGACTGCGCCAGGCCTGTTTCGTTGGACGACATATGCATTATTTTAGTCTGCGCTGGCGACACGAGTCAAATTATTGATCTTAAATACGTATCTCATATTGAAACGATCGTTAAAAATGATTTTTTGCAAAATACAGATTTTGAACCTCATCTTTGGTCTAGTTTTACCCGATAAGTAGTAACATCAAGAAGGAGATGAATATGAAGTCAAATTACACGTTCAAGCACTTGGATTACTCTGAAGCCTTAGTAGGTTACACAAATGAAAAGCTTGACGAAATTGGCAAATTTTTACTGAAAGATGGACGATGCAACATCTACTACTGGAAAGATCACCATAATTTCTACTGCGAGATTACAATTCACTCTAAACAAAAATTCTTTAAAGCATCAGGCACAGCAAAAGACATTTATGTCGCCGTCGACATGATGACTGACCGCATGGAAAGACAATTTCTGAAGGTGAAAGAGATTTACATGGATCATAAGAAATTTGATCTTTCTAAAGAGGGAAGATTCAAAGAAATTAACAGTCAGTTTGAATATCAGCCCAAAGGACGCAAGAACGCAGCCTAATGTGCTAACAATGTGCGCAGGCCGAGGCACTGCGCTCATTCATAAACATTGACCAAAATGTCCAAAATAAGTACTTTGCTTAGGTTTGTAAAACGAAATCTAAGCAAAGGAAATTTCTATGAAAAATTATATTTTTACGAGTGAATCAGTCTCTGAAGGTCACCCAGATAAAATGGCCGATCAGATTAGCGATTCAGTTCTTGATGCTATCTTAGCGCAAGATTCTAAAGCACGTGTAGCTTGTGAAACTTTATTAACAACAGGTCTTGTTGTTGTTGCGGGTGAAATTACAACTACAGCTAAAGTTAATTTTTCTGATATTGCTCGTGAAACAATTAAACGCATTGGTTACGATCATTCAGATAAAGGTTTTGATTACAAAACGTGTGCTGTAATGGTCGCATTAGGCCAACAGTCTCCTGATATTTCTATGGGAGTTAAAGAAACTGGCTCTGATGATCAAGGCGCAGGCGATCAAGGTCTTATGTTTGGTTACGCGACTAATGAATCTCCTGAATTCATGCCGCTCTCATTATCGTTGTCTCATAAATTAGTTCAAGACTTAGCTTCATTACGTAAAGCCAACAAAGTAAACTGGTTAAGACCAGATGCTAAATCTCAAGTTTCTATTCAGTATGAAAATGGAATTCCACAAAGAATTGATACAATCGTTTTATCAACTCAACATGCTGATTCAGTTTCAAATATAGATATTCAATCATTCATCATGGATGAATTAATTAAAAAATCGATTCCTGCAAAATGGATTGATGCAAAAACTAAGTTCCACATTAATCCAACGGGTCGTTTTGTAACTGGTGGACCAATGGGTGATGCAGGCCTTACAGGTCGTAAAATTATCGTGGATACTTACGGTGGACACGGTGCCCACGGTGGTGGAGCATTCTCTGGAAAAGATCCTTCAAAAGTTGATCGGTCTGCAGCCTATGCTGCCAGACATGTTGCTAAAAATATCGTAGCTGCTGGATTAGCGGAAAAGTGTCTTGTTCAAATTTCATACGCAATCGGTATTGCTGAACCAGTCAGTATCGCAGTGAATGATTACGGCACAGGTAAAGTCAGCAACGAAAAACTAGTTGAAGCTGTCAAAAAAGTCTGGGATTTGCGTCCAGCCCGTATTGTTAAAGAATTTGATTTATTAAAACCAATCTATTCTGCAACTGCAGCCTATGGTCACTTTGGTCGTGAAGAAAATCTTGATAAAGGTTTTTTCAGCTGGGAAAAAGTGAATAAAATCGAGCAACTTCGCGAAGCTGTTAAGTAATCGATAATGGATCCAAAATTTATACGAAACTTTTCTATTATTGCCCACATTGACCATGGTAAATCGACCTTGGCAGATGCTTTGTTATCGCATACAGGGTCTTTATCTGATCGTGAAAAAAAAGAACAGTTTCTAGATAATATGGATCTTGAACGTGAACGTGGAATCACTATCAAGGCGCAAACTGTTTGTTTGATTTATAAATCACAAATAGACGGTGAGACCTATCAGCTAAATCTGATCGATACACCGGGGCATGTTGATTTTTCTTATGAAGTATCAAGATCTCTTGCGGCTTGTGAAGGTGCAATTTTAGTTGTCGATGCGGCCCAGGGCGTTGAAGCGCAAACCTTAGCGAATGTTTATTTAGCTTTAGAAAATAATTTAGAAATTATTCCTGTATTAAACAAAGTTGATTTACCAACAGCTGATCCAGAGGGTGTTCGTAAACAAATTGAAGACACTGTGGGTTTAGACTGCAGTGGTATTGTTCATGCTTCAGCTAAGGAAAAAATTGGCATTGCTGATATTCTTGAAGCCGTCATTGAAAAAATACCACCACCTAAAGCTAATCGTGATTTGACTCCGCGAGGACTTATTTTCGATTCTTGGTTTGATGCTTATCAAGGTGTAGTTATACTTGTGC
>JAYUQO010000077.1:0-5101 GCA_043756765.1 Bdellovibrio sp.
GGATCTTATGGTTTTTGTGAAGAAACTGAAGAACCAATTGAAGTTGAAAGACTTAAAGCGATTCCTTGGACACGCTTAAGCATCGAAGGCGCTGAGCTCCGTGAATCAGTTGATAGACGTTACGCTAGATAGTTAGAAATAAAATTAGAATTTAAAATCTTTAAAGTCACTTACATTGTAAGTGGTTTTTTTTATTTACAATCGTAAGTCGCTTCTTGGCCAGTCACAATATTAGCTTTGCACATCACTTTATTATCTTTAGCTCTGATAAAAACAAAATCAGAATTGTTGTTATTTACAATTTGTTGAACCCAGTACGGTTCAGAATCGTAATGTAGATCTGTTCTTACTGTTATTCCGCTTTGAACATTGTTGACAGGTTTTTCAGTTCTAGGGTTCTGCGTACTGCCAGAAATAAGTACCGGTAAATTATTAAAATGAATTAATCCTGCAATGTGATCGTGTCCTATAATTAATGCTGTTATTTTAGATCTGTATTTGCTGACAATGGGTACAAGCTTGTCATGAAATGCTTTTTTTTCACCCCAAGTGTGTGACGCTACTGTTCGACTAGGGTGATGATAAACAAGATAAATTTGTTTCGCTACTGAAGTAGCCAATTCATTTTCTAGCCAAGTCATTTGTTCAGAAATATTTTTTGTATTATCAGAATTCAAAACAACATATTGAAGTTGGCCGTCAGTGAACTTTTTTGAAAAGTATTCACCAGGCATTTTAAAAAAAGCTATTTCTTTTTGATAAGTTTCATTGTGATTTCCAAGAGCTACAACAGGAAATTTAAAACCATCTGTAATCCATGGATTCCAAGCTTTTTCATATGTACCTTCATACAAATTATCACCAGGCATAACTAAATCAAAAGTTTTGTACGACTTAATCGATTCTTTAAGAACTTGTGTATTCTTATTCCATCTTCCAGCATCACCGACTAAAGCAAATTGTAGATTTTGAGCAGTTACACAAGATGAAAAAAGCAGAACTAATAAAACTGATTGGATGTATTTCATTAAGTAACCCTTCCGTGGATGTGCTTAATTAATTCATAAATACTGATTAAAGAATATTGACCAAAGTCTAGAAGTGATCAAATTGACAAAAACAAAATAATTTAATGATTCTTAAAGAAGGATTAAATAAGAACTATATGGCGTTCGACATCTAAAATAGGTGATGTCAGTTTGATGACTTCACATGTAAAGTTTTTATCTTTATTCAATGCCGAGTGGATTTCTTCATCGATTTTTTCACGGCGGGCTTTCATCAAAAAATAACGACCCTGTTTTTTATAATAATCACGGCTGAAATGAATAATTTCGTCAATAGGTTTAAACGCGCGGGCTGTGACCAGATCATAGCCAGAGAATTGATTGGGTATTTCAGCATGAACATGAATGTTTTTGGTCATTTTTTGACACTCATTTAGAAAGCTTTGCTTAAGTTTGCTTTTTTCAAATAGATGAAATTGAACATCAGGAAATTGAATCGCAAAAATAACTGCGGGTAATCCTCCACCAGATCCAAAATCAGCGACAGTTTTAACTTTTGTAGGAAAATGTTTCAACGGGAGCAAACAATCAATAATGTGATTGTCGATGAATTCTTCGAATGTCATTTTACGACTAACTAAATTAAATTCGTCATTCGTTTTCCATAGTAAATCAATGTAGGCTTTAAGCTGCGGTAATGCCTTTTCTCGAAAACCTAAATCAATAAACGTAGAAATTCTTTTTTCAAAGTGCATTCGTTACTATACTCCAGTTGCATAATTTATACAGCATGCGTGCGCCAACGTTGCCATCCCATTCTGCGGTATCAGCATCGCCGGTCGAAACTTCGTTGAGATCAAAGCCAACGATTTGACGACCGCTTTGCGCTAACACATTAAATAAAAAGAAAACTTCGTCTGTCGTTAATCCACCAATCACAGGTGTGCCTGTTGACGGGCAGAACTGCGGATCTAAACCGTCGATATCAAACGATATATAAACTTTTTGCGGAAGTTCAGAAATAATATCAGCAACTATCGAGGCCCAGCTTTCGCCTTTTAATTGACGTTGTTTGATTCCGATATCAAAAAAAGTTTTTATATCTGATCTGGATTGAATAAAATTATATTCTTCTTCACAAAAATCACGAATTCCGACTTGAACTAATTTTTGCGGACGTGATTTTTCGGCTTGGGTCATCACATTATACATAATTGATGCATGTGACTGTTCAAAACCTTGATAAGCTTTACGTGTGTCTGAATGAGCATCAAGATGCAGAACGCCTACGTCTGATTTTTTTCCATCAGCTGAAGTGTGTTTTTCGCAGATGGCTTTGATTGCACCAAGTGGAGTTGAATGGTCTCCGCCGACTAAACCGAAAAGTTTTCCCGCATTTAAAATTTTATTTGTTTCTGTGTAAACCCAGTCAGTTAATTCGCCAGAGGCTTTGTTGACTTGATCGGTTAGTTTTTGAATTAATGCTTGATCGTCAGACATTTCTGTTTTTAGAGCGATAACTTTTTGGGCTATTTCTTTAAAGGATTTACTTTTGTCAGAAATTTCTTTTGAAATCTGTTTCATAAAGTAGCCAGCTTCATAAGCAGTCTTAGTTTCGAAATCAAAAAGATCAATTTGGGCTGAAGCTTCACGAATGATACGTGGTCCGTTTGAAGCGCCCTTACCGTATGACGTTGTGACTTCCCAAGGAACAGGAAGCATAACTAAACGGCATTCCTGTTCTGAAAGGGGGATGCCGAAAATTCCGAATTCAGATGAAATCGTTGTTGTGGCATCGAACTTAGGTTTACGCGAATCAGAGCTATTGTTTTGTGAAGTTGTTGTCATCCCACTTAGTTAGGTGAAAATAACCAAAATTTCAAAGTGATTTCAGTTTTTTACGCACTTATGGCTATACGCAGCAATCAAATTAAAACTTGATCAAAAGACCCACTTCATTAATCTAGGCAGGACAAAAAAATACTTTGCTGTTAAGGCAAGGGAAACAGGGAGATTTATGACAACTCTAGGTTTAATTTTAGCAACAGTTTTAACGATGACTTCAGCTGCATTCGCTCAAAAAGCAAATTTGAACGCGCCACAGGGCGGGGTGTTTAATTACCGTTTGGAAGCAGAACCAGAAGGTTTACATCCGATTATGTCTGGCGACCTGTATTCAACTTACGTTTTAACTTACGGCATGGATACATTGTGTTCTAAAGATTTGAACACATGGGAACAAATTCCAGCATTGGCAGAAAAATGGGAAATCTCAAAAGATGGTTTAAGTTTTACATTCTTCTTAAGAAAAGATGCTTTTTTTCATAACGACGAACCACTAACAGCAGAAGACGTTAAATTTTCTCTAGAAGCGATTAGAAACCCAAAACATCAAGCTCTTAATATGATTCCATATTTCGAAGGTTTTACAAAAATTGAAGTTGTTGATACACACACAATTAAATTTACTGCGAAAGAAAAATATTTTAAAAACTTGTCAACACTTTGTTCTTTAGCTGTTATCCCAAAATCAGTTTACGGCGACATTGCCAAATCAGTGAAAATGCAAAAAGAATTTGTTGGAGCTGGTCCATACAAATTAGAAAAATATGAAAAAGGACAGTTGATTACTTTAGTTCGGTTCGACAAATGGCATGGAAAAAACAGTCCGCAACTTAAAGGCTTTGCTAATTTTGACAAAATTCAATTTCGCGCAGTCAAAGACGATAATGTTATGACTGAGCGTTTTAAAAAAGGTGATCTAGATTACGCGACATTCACAAAGTCTGATCAGTATTTAACGGCAACCGGCAAACCATTTAATGCACGATTCAAGTCGGATAAATATTTAGGTTTTGCTGTTTCTAACAGTATGCCCAAATCTTATGGCTATATCGGCTTTAATATGAAAGACCCAATTCTAGCTGACAAAAATGTACGTCTAGCTTTTGCTCATTTGGTTAATCGCGTCGAAATGAACAAAAAATTCTTTGAAAGTATTAATGATTTAGCGACAGGACCAGTGCCGAATAAATCGACTCAGGCTGCAGATATGAAAGCGATCGAATTTAGTACTTCGAAAGCTAAAGACCTATTAAATAAAGCAGGCTGGGCAGACTCAGATAAAAACGGTGTTTTAGATAAAGTCATCGACGGACAAAAAACAGAACTGAGATTAAGTTTTATTTACGCACGTAAAGAATCTGAAAAACAATGGACGATTATCAAAGAAGACTGCAAAAAAGCCGGTATTGATATCGAACTTAAATTTTTAGAGTGGAACAGTTTTATTAAAAATATTGATGACCGTAAAATGCAACTTTGGGCGATGGGCTGGGGTGGCGGCGATGTTGAAATGGATCCGAAGCAAATTTGGCATTCATCATCAGCATCGAAAGGTGGATCAAATTACGGCAGCTACGCTAACGCTGAAGTTGATACTTTGATTGACGAAGGTCGCCAAGAATTAGACACGAAAAAAAGAACTGTTATCTTCAAAAAAGCTTATACATTAATTGCGCAAGATGTGCCTTACGTTTTTATGTATAATAATAAATATGAATTCTATTTGCGTTCTAAAAAAATTGCTTCACCAACTGAAACTTTCAAATACGATTTTGGTCTGTCAACTTGGTGGAGTGCTCAGAAGTAAGATATGTTCGTTTACATCTTAAGACGTCTGCTACTAGCAATACCTACATTTTTAGGGATCACATTGGTGACTTTTTTAATCATTAATGCGGCCCCCGGTGGGCCTATCGAACAAAAATTACAACAAATTCGAATGGGTGGCGGCGACGGTGGTAAAAGTACACAGGTATCACAAGAAATCTTAGATGATTTAGCTAAACAATATGGTTTTGATAAACCAGTACATGTTCGTTATATGATTTGGCTAAAAAATATTACAAAATTAGATTTTGGCGAAAGTTTTTCTTATCAAGAACCTGCAATCGATGTGATCACGTCGAAATTTCCTGTTTCGTTATCGTTTGTACTAGCTTCTTTAATTCTAACCTATTTAGTCTGTATTCCTTTAGGCGTTCAAAAAGCCATCAAGGCCGGAAGTTTGTTCGATAAAGTTTCTGGCTTTA
>JAYUQO010000078.1:0-14787 GCA_043756765.1 Bdellovibrio sp.
TGACCTAAAAGCTTAATCGAAGAAAACGGCACGAATTTACTGTAAGATGTCAGTAAGCTTTCTTCACGCTGTTTTGATTCTATTTTGTTTAAAGCCAGTGCAATTTGATTAGCCATGTTTTCTAAGATTTTTACATCAGAATCACCAAGCTTAGAATCTTGAGTTACTTTGTCCGCGATAAGTAGACCGTATTTATTTTTTTCAATAGCAATAGGTACACATATGAAAGAGTAAGATCCTGACAGTTTTAATAAATGCTGACTTATCGGATCTTTTAATTTTTCAAGATGTTCATTAATATCATTAACAAGTATTGTCTTTTGGTTGTTATATAAATACGAAAATTGATATTCACTGAAAACAAACTGTTGTGATACTGGCAGTTTAAATCTGTTAATAATACTTAATAATTTTTCATTAGCACCAGATTGACATTGGAAGTTTAAATGATGACCATCGTCGGACTTCAGCATAATGAATGCACGATCATACCCCAGCTTATCAACTATGCTGTCTGTTGCCAACTGTGTTGTATTTTTAAGAGATGAATCATTAATCGATACATTGAGAAGCTTATTAATAACTTCAAATTCTAAAAGCTTCCGTTCGATACTCAGTGAAGACTCTTGAAGCTTTTGATTCTTTAATTCGATTTTAGTCAGAGCTTCTTGGCCAGATATCGAAAAGAAATTTGACTTTTTCTTCTCTGCAATAAATTTGTATCCAAAATAAATAACTAGCGCGGTCAGGAAGCCGTCTAAAAAATACTTCGGGTAAGCTAAAAAGAGAATTATATTAAAAACAGCAAATATTAAGTTAGGTGCCGAGATTAAATTATTGTCTTCAATACTGATTAAGCCTAAATCAACTGAAATGGAATACTTGTTATTAGTTGAATCAGAAACTAGCACTTTAGATTCTGCACTTAAAAAACCTTTCAAGTGCGCAATCGCCTCATAATAGCCTGACATATTTTTCGCAACATCTGCCATACTGCTAATGAGTAGTTCTGTTGATATAAAATCTAAATCTGTAGTTATTGGAGAAACATGAATACTTACTGATTTAAAATTATTTTCTTTGCAGTCTACTGCTATCACTTTGTTGAATAAAAAAGTTAATCTAACGATGTTAGAAATTATATCTTTGTAGCTTAGTAATTTAAAGAAGACAAATGAGGCGCCCAAAACTTCTTCACTTGCGCCAAACTTACCAACTTCGTAAGAAATATTTTTTCCGACGACTTCTGTGATGTTTTGCATGAATTTTCTTTCAAAACGGATTGAAACCCAAAGGCTGGAATCATTTAAATCTTTTTCAGTGATAGGGGTGCCAGCAAATAATTTTTGAATATCAATATCGGGATAATTTTTTTTGATGTATTTGATGTATGATAAAAACAAGGTCGCTTTGAAGTGCGGCTTTAGGCAGTCATCTGTTGTTAGTAAAGTATTGTTTTTAATCACCTAATCTCATCGGTATATATAACGAAAAAGTATCTTTACCTAGGTCCTGTTTTTGTATTTTTTAGTGCAGAATATCGTACATTAATCCGATCAAATACAGAGGTCTCAAAGGGGATTTATTATATGTTTCAAGAAATTAAAAATAAGTGGTTTGATATCATGGCATCGTTACCAGTCACCGAATGGCAAAAACGTCTCGAGAGTGGTCATATTGGCTTAGAGCACTACAAAGGCTTTTTACTTGAGACATATCATCAAGCAGGGACTAATCCTCAGATCCAGGCATACGCAACTATGTTTTTCGAAGGTAACCCTAGAGAAATAGTAAAAATGTTTTATAGACATGCTATCTCTGAAACTGGTCATGACTTATTAGCGATGAACGACTTAATGGCTTTAGGTGTAAAACAAGAAACAATTATTAGTTCAAAGCCATTGCCGATTACTAAGGCGTTGTCGGCAAACGTGTTGCACGATATTCAATTTAAAAATCCTATACGCTACTTAGGCTATTTATTTCATTTAGAATTTTTACCTACTCAAAATGGGCCGAAGTATTTAGAAATGCTATCTAAAATGGGTATTCCAAATAATGCCGTTACATTTTTGCAAGAGCACACTGAAGTTGATATTGGTCACAATAAATTAATGGAAATTTATGTTAAAGAAATGGTAAATAGTACCAAAATTTTTGATGAAGTCGCAGATACCATGTATAATACGGCCTATCTACATAAACGGATGCTAGATGATGCCTTTGCCAACGGGGAAAAACTTTTTAAATGATTTATGAGTAACCTAGCTAATCAGTCGATATTATTTAATGCTGAAAATTATCGAATCATAATCGAAAGGTCTTCTTTTAAGTTAGATCAAATTATTAATTCTAGAAAAATTAAAATCAGTTCTTCAGAATTCGCCAATACTAGCTTTTTTGTAGGGCAGTATATTAACAAAGTAGTTATTCATAGTAACCAAAATGAACTTTGTTCGCTTGGCGGGGTTGTTTCGTCAATAAAGTCTGAAAATGAAATAGAAATAGGTCTTTTTACAGACTTGCCAGATGCACTATTAGTTGAAGAAAGTTTACTTGAGAAAGTTAAGCCATTTAAGACAAACTTCAAATCAGATGAATCAAGAAAATCAAACCGGGTTAGTATTAGGTATGAAGATGCTATTAGTTTAAAAATTGAAATTAATGGTTTTAATTTAGATGTAAAACTGTTCGATCTTTCAAGTTTTGGATTCAGTTTTATGTCTAAAAGTAAAATCTCAAAAGATGTTGTGATCAACTTCGAAATTAATTTAAGAGATGGTTTATTTAAAGGTACTGGATCAGTAACCTGGGTTCATGAATCTGGTGAAAACTTTAAAACAGGCCTTAAGTTCATCAGCTTTGATCAGGTCGATAAAGTCAAAAAAACTAACCAAATTGTGATTAAAGAAAACTATTCAATTCATGGAGTATATTCAAAAGTAAATTTTTATTTTGAAAAATCAGCCTTTAAAGTACTTTCGCTTTCTAATGAAAGTTTTATTTTGCAAATAGACAAATCTGACCAATATGTTTTGCCTGGTATGAAGTTAGATCTTAAATTTTTCTTATCTACTTTAGATTATAAAGAAATTCCGTCGACAACCGTAACTATTTGCTATGTAAAGCAAGGTCCTAATGGCAGTTTAATAGCCGGTTGCAATGTTCAAAAGTTAGATCAGAACTTATCACTTAATTTAAGTAATTACTTATTGCAGTTTTTAGATGTGTCACCAAATGAGGCCAGAGATGCAGGTTTTAATGTTTCTAAAATTGCAGATGTATTTTCATTTAAGTATGTTGAAACTCATGCTGATTACGTTGATGTTTTAAAGCTAAGGTTCGAAGCTTACTTGAACGCTGGAAAAGTTGATAAAAGTAAATCACCAGTAGACATGACAGCACCACTAGATTCAAAATCTAGAATCTTGATTGTAAAGCATCAGGGAAAGATCGTTGCCAGTGCTGCTTATGCATTTCCGAATGAAGAATCTGAAAGACTTGATACAGAAAGAGCTTTTGAAAATGGCTACCCTGTTTCTATGCCAAGTAAAAGAGACATGATTGAGATATCTCGACTGTGCACACACATTGACTACAGAAAAGGTGATCTACTACATAGGATTTTTGAGCATACTTATAAAATATTCGCCACTTCTGGCAGAAAATTTATTGTAACTTCTTGTGATAATAACTTATGGCTTTTGTATAAGAAGTTAGGTTTTAACAAGACTGGTGCTTCGTATGCGCACCCATATTTAAATGATTTAGAACATCACTTAATATTAGGCCCACTTGATTATCCACAAAGAATTAAAAATATTAACTGGATTGAATGGTCATATTTATTTTCGAGGATCACTTCGGATCTAGAGTCAAAAGGGCTAGTGAAGAGTAGTTTTCTAATCAAAGTAAAAATTAACCTCGCTAATTTGATGTTATCAATCGTGACTAAAACGGTTAGCATGCTTAAAAAAATTCGAAAATAAATTATGCATTGAGATATTTAATGGGATTGAATAAAGCTAATTTTTATTTCTCTCTAGTTTATCTCAATATGAGACAGCCTTGTCTGTAGTTAAATCCTGCTAGCTGTTTACAAAAAATGTCCAAATCATAATAAAATAAATCGTGTAAAGCTATAAAGATCTAGATAATGGCATCATTTTAGCATGAGCTATATTTAGGAGATAATTATGAACAAAAAAGTGATTACATTCGTATCTGTTGTAGTGAGTTTGTTAGGGCAAAGTGCAAGGTCTAGTGTTAGTGATGCTTTTGATGTAATGGCATACGAACAGGAAAGACAAATCATTTTAATGCAAACAAACGGAGAAGATAGAAAACTATTAATGAAGGCACTTACAGTCAACAACATAAACGAATTAACGGCAGAAGAAAAAAATAAATCATTATTAATTTTAGAAAAAGTTAAAAATAGGTTAGAAGTTGAATCTACACCATATATCATGGAATAGTTTTATGAGTAATCATTTACAAGTTTTATTGGGTCTGAACTGCAATTTAAAATGTAAGCATTGCCTTAATGATTCAGGACCAGGTATAAAATCTGTAAATTTAGCTGAACATGATAAAGCTTTGATTATAAGCGAGCTATTAGAAAATAAAAATATAGATAAGCTGGGCTTCTCTGGTGGAGAGCCACTACTTTATACTGACGCAATCCAGAACTTGGTTGAGCTAATTAGTGCAGGCCTAAACAGAGATATTAAATATACATTGACCACTAACGGAAGTCTAATCGAAAAAAATCTGAATTTTTTTCGATTAGTTAAATTTGACTCTATAGTTCTATCTTTCGACAAATGGCATCTTGATTTCATAACTAATGTTAATTTTAGAAAATCAGTGCAGTTCGCCAAACAAATATGTCCAAATATTGAAATTAGCTTCGTTTATGACGATGAAACTGAAATTAAACTAATTACTGACTTAGCTATGGATCTTGACGTAAAAGTTATTTTTTCGAAAGTAGTTAAATCGGGTAGATTCGAAAAGCTAACTCAATTAAATAAAAAAAATATTGGATATTTAAAATGTCCTAACATGTCTAATGAACGAAAAAATGCAGATCAGTATTTATACTACCCTAGCAAAGGCTATAGTATATGTTGTGGGCCTCTTGCCTTTTCAACAAAACCACAGTTGATTGACGTTTTCGCAGGAAATATAAAAGAAGTTGTAGACTCTAGTCTGTACGTGACACTGACCAGGTTGTCTAAATCAAAAATAAAAAAGAGCTACTTAACAGATTGTGATAATTGTAACTATATTTTTAGTAATAACACTATTCTTTCAAAATTGAAAATGCTGACAAGTGCAAATTTATGGGACAACTTTATTCTATTAAATAACAGTTCTTTTACAGATTCCGAACTAAAAGATTTAGATATAGTATTTCATCCAAAATATTTTTACGTAGCCGACATTAAAGAAATTAAAAAATATGACAAAAATTTGAATACAGCAGTCGCTCTTGAAACTAATCTGATAAACAGTCCAAACGAAAAAGAAGTTAATAGCATATCAGATTTTATAAAGTTAAATTTTTACAGGGATAATCTAGAGTACTATGACGACATTAGCGATATGGAGAAGTTCTACGCACAGCAGAAAATATATTTTGGTAGTGAAACTAAAAACATAGTTCACATTAGTGATGGAAAAATTATTGCAGTCATGACAGTATGTAAAATTATGAACCACAAATATCTCAACGAAAGTGTTTGGCATGTTGGCTATTGGGGTATACTAAAAGACGTTACTGATAAAAAAATTAGATTAAGTATAAAAAACTCTTGGAGTGATCTTTTAATAGAATTAAATTTAGAAAATAAACTGGTGGTGGGCATAGATTACTTCAACCAACCCTCATCCTCATTAGCAGAAAAACTTGGCTATAAAAAGTTAGGAATTAGGCTTGATCCACGTTAGAAAGATTATCATTATTTTCTTATTTTGTAATTCTGTAAAAGCAGATACCTTTAAAGTACTTTTGCCAGAAATAGCCAGCTATAATCCTATTACAAATCAAATAAATTTTCTAAATTATGTTGGCTATCATCTTTATTATCCACTTTTTTATATAGATGAAAATAGTCAAATTAGTTCTGAATTTCTAGATTTAAAGAAAACTAAAGCCATTAATTATGACTTTAAAAGTTATAAGTTTTGTTTAAAAGATGATTTAAAATTCAGTGATGGCAGCTTGGTTACAAGCGAGGACATGATGCACTCTCTAAATCAATTTTCAAATTTATTTCCTAAAATTATTCCGAAGTCTGAAATATTTAAGGAAAATAGTAAATGTGCTATTTTAAAAATGAGTGAATCAACAACTGGACTTTTTAAAAGATTAACTGGAATATCATCTACGATAATTAAAAAATCAACTTTCAATGATAAAATACCGACAGGACTTGGGCCATATAAACTGCTAAGATTCGACAGTAAAGCTTTAGAGCTGGATTCAGCGAATAAAGTTAAATACAATAAAGTTATCTTTTATAGCATGAGTACATATGCTGGCAAGAATCTTAATATTCATGATTTTCATGATTTTAATAATGTGGCAACTAACTTGGTTACTGATAAAATTGATTTTGGTGACTATCATTTTTACGAAAATAGTATCGACAAAGTGTACTCAATAGTTTTAAATATTAGTAGCGATCGCGAAAGAGCCTGCGCATACAAGATTTTAAGCAAGTTGAATTGGCATTTAATTTACGGGCTAACTGGCACGAGCACTAAAAACTTTCTACCTTGGGATGTCAAAGCCAATGTGAAATCTGTTACTGATGTAAAATGCAAAAGTACTAAAAAAATTCAAGTTATAGTGCCTAATATATTTGACTTCAATAAGGTAAGTAAAAACTTTAAAATATACAGCAAAGATAATCTAGTTACTCTTGTTAATGTTAAAAACGAAGATTTCGGTAGATTAATTTTTTCGATGAAACCATACATTGCTCTTATTGGTTTTGACTCAGCTACAACAAATAGTATTTCAGAATTAAACTACGATGTGTATTTCGATTCATTTATTTTAGATAAGAATAGGCTTGTTACGCAGAAGCTAAGTTCAATAGAAAAATTATTAAGTAGACAGCATGTAGGAGAGAGAAATAATGAATTTTTGGCAAACAAGTATAGTAGAGCTGAGGCTATTCTTTTAAATTCTAAATATGTGATTCCCGTTACGCGCAATCAAAAAAAATTTTACTACAAGTCTAGTTTGAAAATCAACAAGTGGTTTGACCGAGTGAACGGTGTTGTAGATGCAAGGTACGTCGATTGAAGCTCAAATATAATTTTTTAACCTTTATCTTTTTAACAGCTGCATTCATGAGTGCATCATACTTATCATACAAAAATGATTTAAGTAGAAATGTTTTCGGGCTCAAGCAAGAAGTCATGGATAATGTTATTAATTCAAATTTTATTGATTTAGAAAAAAAGGTTAATCACTACTCTGAAGTGTTGGGTGCTCAGGTTTATTTTAGTAAAACTATTGAGAGCAAATTCCAATGTGTTTTAAGCACACACTTTCCGATACAGATTGATGGTTTGACTGTCGGCTACATAAGTGACTGCCCTAATTATACATTTATACTCACATACCTTGTTAAAAGAAGTATACTTATATACTTCTTTTCTTTTGTCCTGCTAATGTTTTTGATACAGTTAATTTTATATAAACGAAGTATAGGAAAATTTATTAATTTAATAAAAAATAAAAACAATATTGAAAGTATTGATATAAATAGTTTGGAACCTGCTGTGGAGGAGCTGTATAGTATAATTTTGAAGCTGGTTAAAGCTGAAGAGAAATACAAAAAATTGTATATAGAATCAAGACTTAACGAAAAAATTGCAGAACTCAGCAAGCAAGTAGCTCACGACATAAGATCCCCTCTATCATCTTTAAATATGATATCAAGTTCTTTAAGCAATCTACCTGAAGAACAAAAAAATATTCTAACACAATCAATTGGTCGAATAAACTCTATTGCAAACGACTTACTCGAAAAAGGTAAAGGCAACTTCGAAGACCCTGAGATCAATTTAACCAACTCAAGTTCAATTCAAAATAAATTTTATTTATCACCAATGCTTAAAAGTATAATTACTGAAAAGCGTGCTCAATATAAAAATAGTTCTGATTTCTTCATTATTTTTAACAATCATGGTAATATTGATGAGTTAACAAGTTTTCCTAAGTCTGAATTAGAAAGAATACTGAGTAATATTATCAATAACGCCAAGGAGTCCTTAATGAATGATAAAGGTGAGATCGAAATATCATTAGATAAAACAGATTCGAAATTCAACCTTATAACCATCAAAGACAATGGCAAGGGTATTCCTAAAGAAGTACTTAGTAAAATTGGCCAGAAAGGTTTTTCATATGGTAAAGAGCATTTGGATCAATCAGGATCTGGTCTTGGTCTGTATCATGCGAAAAAAACTATGCAGGAATTTGGTGGGGAACTACTAGTCGATTCTGAATTAGGCAAGGGGACTACAATCACTTTAAAAATACCGCTGGCAGATCAATAGTCTTTGTAAATCTACCAAAAGCAAATAATAATATTATCTTCATCCAGCTTGTCGTAATTGCCAAGCACCTTTGGTTGTCGCTTTAAATTCTGTCTGTTTGAAACTATAGAAGTTTTCAGTTTCAATAGCTAATATAAGATCATGCAGGTCATAGTTTCTGTCTGCCAGTTTTCCGCCTACAGCATATCTTACTGCCATATTAACTTGTTTAGATATTTTTGAGCGGTCGTTTTCGATACGGCTTAGACTTGTTTTATCTAAGCCAATAATTCTAGCAAACATTTCGCCTGAGTAGCCAACATGAGTTCGCAGAAAGCGAACTTCTTTTCCTGTTAGATTATTTTTCTTTCTAAGTAGGGTATCTGCAATTAGGCTATTAAGTTGATTAATATTGCCATAATCAAAATATATTTCTCCGCAATCTGGGCAGTGATGTTGTATGACTCCGTGAAGGGTTATGTTATCAAGACCAGATTCTTTAAACTTATGAATAGTTGATTTTGCCTTCATATTTTTCTTACTGTTGCAAGATGAGCACTTCATTTTCTAGTCCTTTCTTTCAATCTTAAATACAGTAACAACTATTAATTTATCACCAGAAACTGCAAATCCGATAACTATTGCAAACTTTCTAGTGCTGCACTGATAGGTATACCCAACGTTTCCTATCTCGCCATCTGCAACTCGCATGCTTACAGATCGAAGTACATTTATCACATCATTTTGCGTGATGTTTCTTTCCAAAAGCCTTTCTTTTGCATGCATACTGAAAACAATTTTACCCACAGAGGCTAGTTTTAATACAAATTTCCTAGCTTCTTCTTTAGATAGTCTTTTATATTTATAATCAAAATGTGACATTATGTCAACATAGCATTTTATGCCATGTCTCCGCATTTATAAGTTATTTAAAATTAGTTGGATTTCTCACAAACCAGACCGTTCTTTTCCAACTCAAGACATACGTTCTCTTTAACTAGCTGATCTATCAGCCTAACATCAGCAGTTTCTTCGCAAGGTAGTTGGCTAACAGCAAGTCTAACTGTTTGTAGAGTTATGCCAGCAATACCTAAATAAACCGCTACAGGTGTGCCAACACCCGTACAGGCTGCGTATAAACTACCTGCTTCAGTTGCGATAGTAAGAATATTTAAACCATCTTGAACAAGTTTTAGTTTCTGACAGCGAATTTCATCCAATGTGATAACATAATTAAATTCTGACATGTAGACCATTTGTTCAGTCACACAAATATCAGCTTTGCTATCAAATGAATACCCCAACAAAATCATCGTCATAATCCAAATTATTGTTCTCATTAAAAATCCTTTATTTGGTCTTGTTTGTGTCTGCTACTGCTTAATTAACAACCCAACTATCAGTTAAGACAGCTGGGCTCTAAAGCTAACTAAAAATTAATTAAAACTGTGTTAAATCATATTTTCTGACGTAAACTTTAATTTCTAGTAATATCGCGCGAATTGCAGTTTTTAATTCTCTTGGTTGTGACCCACCTAACTGGCTACCGTCATAGGGTGGTGGACCGTCTTGTTTCGAAGTGTGGTCAGTATAATTATACGGTTTACCATCGCCAACAACGACTGCCATTTTTTCATCACGAAGTTCATTAATAAATGAAACACTGACTTGTTCATTTTTATTATTTTCATCTTTGAAAATATGACAGTCTGGAGAATTTTGTATTTTGATGATGTATCTATCACCTAAACCAGTTGCGCTCATCTGATCAAAACTACATCTTACAGTTTTGCCATCAGATTTAACAAATTTTAAAAACAACTGCGCACCTGGACTCCCAATTAAGTTACCTGCAGCATTTTTTATATCAGTCATTTTAGGTCCGTTATATTGTCTGTTTACATTGGTATTGTGTTCATGCCATTTACATCTTTTTGTGGCATCGCGATCTCCGCAACGTTGACTTGCATCGACGCTAACAACAACAGATTTATCAGTGTCATCTATCTGTGCTTTTGTACCAAACATTTCAATTTCCACAATTGATTTTGGATTCAAAGTAATTAATAAATTTCTTTCGTTTTGTTGATCAGCACGATTATCAATGTAAGCTCCTTTGGCGTCATCACTGCTTTGAAAAACGACTTCAGGAAATAAAATCTGCTGAGGTTTTGCTAAGCTGACAATGTTTTGCCCAGCTAAAGTTGTTGAATACTGCTGGTATGAAATTTCTAAATTTCTGGTTTCAGAATTTTTTTCATAGCTAATATTCAAACAGGCTGCAGCTTCTTTACATTCAGGCGGAGCAGATTGATCGGGTTTTAATTCAAATGGTACTACAAACGAATCATAAGCGGCTTGAATTAATTGATTAACCACATCAGTTCGATCACCTTTAATAAATAAATTAAATGTTTCTGACTGAATCACTTTCTGAATAGTTGCTTTAATGTCAACTTGTGCATAAGGCGGTTTTTTCGCGCTTAAAGACACCTGTAGTTTTTCAAAAATCTTTGAACGATCTAATTGAATTCTAACATCAGCATCAACATAGCCAACTTTCACTTGAAATGTAACTGACGCATCTAATTGATGATAATATAAGGCTTCGTTGATAATGTAGTCTGCTTGTGATTTCGGAACGACCAAATTTAATGTAAAGGGTCTGTTTAATTCACACTGATCGCCGTCTCTTAAAGTTTCCGGAGTCACATCAAAAGTTACTCCAGCAACTGCAATTTTAAATGATTTGGCGCAACCATCCAGTGGGCCAAAACTAACATTAGAATCATAGTTTCTGTCGGCTAATGCACCTTTAACGGCTGCGATATTGACTAGATAGGAAGCTGGTAATTTTACAGTTGATATCCCATCAGTGCTTGGAATAGTTTCGGATAATCCATCAACTAAAATTGCATGAAGCGGAATTAGCACATTATCACCAACTTGTTTGGCTTTAACGTGAGCTCTGTCAGATTTTTGATAAAAATATAATTTTGGTGCAAAGTAGACCGCTTGCTTAGTTCGAACATTTCCTTTTGACCGAACAGTAAAAGCATTCACATTCAGCGATGTTGGTAAGTTCAGTGATTCTAGTGTTGTTTCTTTTAAAATGGCAGATGCTTTTTCATGACCTGCTGGTGTGAGTTCTTTTGATCTTACAAGACCTGAATCGCCAAAGCGACTGTCTTGTGTTTCCCAAGCGGCCTCATCTAACACAGTGACGTGTCCTGATGATCGTGGTTTTTCATCACGTGTTGATAAAACTTCTGAGCATCCAGCAAGTAAGCCTTGCATAAGCGCTAGACCGCATAGACCTATCATGGTGTTGCGAATAGGGTGGGTTGGTGTTTTTGTACTTTTTTTCATTTACGTTCTCCTTTTTTGTTTGTTGACGAAAAAGGATTTTGCAATGGCTGAGCCCAATAAAAAGCTTCTATAGTGATTATATGCTGCATGGGATCCGAAATACCAAAATTTTCCGAGAATACGGATTTTTAATTCTACTTTTTTAGAATCCATATTAATCTGATTTTCGGAAATGAGAGGCGTGTAGCCTTCCTTTAGGGCTGGTGTATTCATAGCATTGACTGTTTTAATGAACAAAAAGACATTTTACTTTGACACTATAGTGCCGTATATGGCACTATATAATAATGAAATAATACAGATTCATGTAAAATGTACGCCAGATTTTGGTGAATGGTTTGAAGGTCTGTATTTAAAATATCAACTTCAAATAGATTCTCGCATTCAACGAATTCGTGATCATTCACACTTCGGAGATACTAAAAATCTTGGACACGGACTAGCTGAATTAAGATGGAAGAATGGACAACGTATTTATTTCTGTAGAATAGACAAATTAGTCATTTTACTTTTAAATGGAGGATTTAAGAATGCCCAAAAAAAAGATATCCAAAAAGCGCAAATTCTCTTTGAACGATATACCAGTCGTTAATTCAAAAAATCGCAAAGGTATTTTAGAATTTAATCCAGAGGTTCGGCTTCAGCAGCCAAATATTATTGCCTATGCATTGTGGGAATGTCTTGTTGAAAATGATATCGAAGCTTTTAAGGAAATATTACGCAGTCATCTAGAAGTTATAAACAAAGACAAGCTTGCTAAAAAAGCGGGTATACCAAGACGAACCTTATTTAGAATGTTATCGCCCGAAGGTAACCCCACGCTTGAAAATCTAGGTAAAATTATTCATCAGCTTTGCGCGTAGCCGTTTCCTAAATTCAACCCCTACAATGATTCCTTCAAAGCCTTGATCACAAGCTTTTCTGCGGGGTTTCTGCCAAATTCGGGGCGGTAGATTAAGCTAATTTCATCTTTGTAAGTGGGTAGGTGGCCTACCAGTTGCAATTTATTTGACACCAGCTGCACAGCTTTCGTAGGGATGATTCCATAACCAAGGCCTTCTTGGGTTAGTCTACAAATCAATTCTAAACTATCAGTATTGATAATTTTATGGGGTTTGTTTTTCCATTTTTTTAAAATAGACTGAGTTTGAAATAAATCTTGATGGCAAATAATAGTGTCGTGATCTTTTTTGGTGTTAGACGCTGTCCAAACACCAACGATGTCCGTTGAAAGCTTTTGAATCACTAGATCAGGAACTTCAACGGCGTTAATAACCACACCTATATCAAGACGACCTTTTTGAATATCAGCTTGAATATTTCTTGATAGATCGTGCACCAATTCAATCTTAAAATCACTGGCCTGATCTTTAATGTATTTCAGCGAATGCGGCAGAGCATATTGCGCCACCGTGGCATGACACCCAATCGTGATCGTCTGACCAGAAAAAATCTGATCTAAATTTGTTTTCATATCTAAATCAAAATAGGCATTCAACAAAGTCTGGGCTTTGGTTAAAAATAATTTACCACTCGGGGTCATTTGAATTCCCGATCTAGATCTATAAAACACAACTTCACCAAGATCTTCTTCAAGTCTTTTTAAACTTTCAGATAAAGCGGGCTGACTGATTTCAAGCTTTTGCGCGGCTTGAATGATCGTGGTGCAGTTTGATGTGGCCACAAAGTTTTTAATATCGCTCATTCTGTATTTCATAAGTAATCACCTATTTAAAGTATATATAACATCATATTTTACATATATCTAATAATCAATTAGTTTGGCTTTAATTCCAGATGTTGGTCGCTGACCTCATCTTTAATGAATTAAACATCAAAAGGAGTTCTCATATGAACAGAAGATCATTAGTTAAAAACTCGATTGCAGCTTTTTCAGGAGTGTTGCTGGCCGCTCAGATCCTGGAAGCTAAAACACCAGCTCAGCCAGAAGGTCCGTTTTATCCTATTGTCGACCAAATCGACAAAGACGCAGATCTTATTCGTGTCGACGGTAAAACGCAAATCGCCGCTGGTAAAATTGTGATTGTTTCGGGCCGTGTAGTTGATCAGCATAATCAACCAGTGGCAAATGCACGTGTCGAAATTTGGCAAGCCTGCGAATCAGGAAAATACGATCATCCCTCTGACCCGAACACAGCGGTGCTTGATCCTAATTTTCAATACTGGGGAATAGCGCTTACAAATGCAAATGGTGATTACAAGTTCAGAACAATTATCCCAGGAGCATACCCTGCGGGTGATGGATGGATTAGGCCCCCGCATATTCATTTTAAAATTTCGGCATTAGGATATTTAGAACTTATCACGCAAATGTATTTTTCAGGGGATGTATTAAACGATAAAGATTTAATTTTAAAACGTTTAAGCAAGTCTGATCAAAATAAAGTGATTGTGAATTTTGTGGCAGAAGAAAACACACCACATCCTGTGGGCGCATTTAACATCGAAATCGAAAAAATTTAAGGAAAAAGAAAAATATGAAACATTTAATTATTTTAGTTATTGCTACATTAAGTTTAAGTCAAAGCGTGAAGGCGCAGGGCCAAGAGACACCCCAGCTTCCAAGTAAAATATCAATACATGATCGGGAAATGCAATCATGGCCATTGGTTATTTCAAAATCAAAAACAATGTGTGACTACTGTGATCCTGATACAGTATTGCAGCCATCATTTTTAGTTTTTAAAGATACTTCAGTCATGAAAACACTTAAAGAAATCACAGGAATTAATTTTACAAAATTAAGAACTAGATTGTGGTACGATGGAGCAGATAAAGAGTATCAAAAAATTATGCACGCAGGAAGTTTCGGACAACATTCTTTAACTTGGCATC
>JAYUQO010000079.1:0-5082 GCA_043756765.1 Bdellovibrio sp.
ATGCTTTCAAAGTTTTTTGAAGGCAACAAAACAACTGAAGTTTGGGCCGTACCAATGGATGAACTTTTAGCCGGTGTTAAATCAACGGGTAAATTGTCATTTGCGGGCACACCTACAAAAGCAGGGATTGTTTCTTTAATGGTTGCAGGGCGAAACATTAAAGTTGGTGTTACAACTGTAGACACACCGACAACTGTAGCAGCTGCGGCGGTTGCGGCAATAAATGCCGACACTCAATGTACTGTTTCAGCAATTGTTAATCTTACAAACACTTTTGAAGTTGATTTAACTGCAAAAAATAAAGGTGAACACGGCAATGAGGTTGAAGTTTCACACTCTTATTTCTTAGGTGAAGAACTTCCAACAGGTTTAACTTTGGCAATTACAGCAATGAGCGGCGGAACGGGCAACCCCGATATCGCAACTGTTTGGCCTGCAATTGGCGAAGTACAATATCTAGTAATGGTGTCACCTTTTACTGATGCTTCAAATTTAGGTAAAGTAGAAATTGAACTTGATGACCGCTTCGGGCCAATTCGTCAAAATGACGGTTATATGATTATGTGTAAACGTGGGACACACGGCGCACTTGTTTCATTTGGTTTAACTCGCAATTCAAAATATTATTCAACAACAGAACATCGCGGGCCTAGTTCACCTTGGCAAAAAGCAGCTGCAATTGCTGCAAAAGTTGCACAAAGTGTTCAAGCTGATGATGCAGTTCGTCCTTTTCATACATTAATTCTTACGGGAATTTTTGCACCTTTATTGAAAGATCAATTTACAATTGGTGAAAGAAATATTCTTTTACAAAACGGAATTGCTACAAGTTCAGTGGATGCAGGCGGCAACGTAATGATTGAAGGTTTAATTACAATGTATAGATTAAATGCTTTCGGTTCGCCGGATACAAGCTATCTATATTTAAATGTGCCTTTAACTTTATCTTATTTAAGATTTACAATGAAAGCGCGTATTACTCAAAAGTTTGGTAGACATAAACTTGCGAATGATGGGACTCGTTTTTCACCAGGCCAAGCAGTAGTAACACCACTTGTTGTTAAAGCTGAATTGATTAATTGGTTTAAAGATTTAGAAGAACGCGCAATTCTTGAAGGCTTTGATCAATTTAAAAAAGATTTAATTGTTGAAAGAAATAAATCTAACCCTAACAGACTTGATATTTTAGCACCGCCTGATTTAGTTAACCAACTAGTCGTCGCAGCTTCTAAAATTCAATTCTTAGTATAAACGGAGGCCCAAGATGAGAGTCGGCGGAATAATCGAAATTAAAATTGACGGCACCCTTTATAAAGCTAAGGGTGAATTTACTTATAATTTAGGTACAAATAAAAAAGAAGCTGTTGTCGGAGTAGACGCAGTTCATGGATATAAAGAAATGCCAAAAGCACCTTTTATTGAAGGCGCAATTACTGATCAAACAGACCTTGACGTTAAAGCTTTGCAAAATACTTCAAGTGCAACTTGCACTTTAAGTTTAGCAAATGGCAAAGTCATAGTTTTAAAAGACGGTTGGTATGCAGATGACGGCGACATTTCTACTGAGGAAGGCGAAATCGCTTTTCGCATGGAAGGTATGAGCGCGGAAGAAATTCGTTAATTAAAAACAGCCGGAGCGTAAAAACTCCGGCTTAACATTGTGTGATGGGGGCCGACATGAACACAAATATTATTTATAAATTAAAAGAGCCTATTAGTTGGGGCTCAGACACGATTACGGAACTAGAAGTAAGAAAACCCACAATTGGTGATATCAAGCACATGAAACTTGAGAGCCAAAACATAAATGACATTTTAATTTTGGCTTCAAAACTAACTGCGCAATCTGAAAAGCTTATTGATAAGCTCTCAATTGATGACGGTTTAGCTTTGACTGAAATTGTGGGAAACTTCTTAGGCGGTTCCCAAAAGATTGGTTCGATAGTGTCGGCACCCTAACAAGGTTTTGGCGTTTTCAACCAAGCGAAGTTTACGCTTTCTATCTTGAAGACTTTGAATTTTGGTCCAAACAAATAGAACGGCAAGCCGAGCTAGACAAAAAATCAAGGAAGGTTTAAGAAGATGAGTGAACTGCCTGTAAGAGTAACGGTCGGCTTAGTCGATGAGATAAGTCAAAAGTTAGATAGAATTAAAAATAAATTCCCTGAACTACAAAAAGCTGTGGGTCGGGTTAAAAATAATTTTGACTACGTTCAAGAATCTACTAAGTCATTTAGAAAATCAGCTGAAGATTTAGCTACAAACATTGGTAAACCAATGCAAAAAATCGGTTCTAGTATGACAAAGTTCGTAACTTTACCGGTTGCTGCGGGTGCGGCGTATTCAGTTAAAAAGTTTATGGATTTTGAAAAAGCTTTAGTGGAAGTAGGCGGGTCTACAAATTTAACCGGTGTAGAACTAGAAGACTTCGGTAAAAAAATTACAAAATTGAGTTCTAAAACTACTTTTTCACAGGACGAACTATTGGGTTTAGCAAATGCCGCAGGCGAAGCCGGCGTTCGAGGTTCTTCTAATCTTGAGCAATTTTCAATTACAATGGCTAAACTTGGTAAAACTGCAAAAGGCATATTACCAGACACAAGTTTACAACTTAAAAAAATCCTTGATCTTACGGGTGAAGGCGACGAAAAAATTGGTAATTTTGGTTCAGCAATTACAACAGCTGAAAACGTTTTTAAAGTTCAAGCTGGACGTATTATAGATAGCTCACAAGCAATAGGCCGTGAAGTTGCAAAATTTGGGCTTAGTTCGACACAAGTCTTAGGTTTTGCAACCGCAATTGAGCCAATGGGTTTTGAAGCAAAACAAGCATCAATGGCAGTGGGTGAAGGCTTTCGCGGAATAGATGATGCTATTCGTGAAGGCGGAATTAAAATGCAAGGCCTTCAAAAAATTACAGGCATGACCGGCGAACAATTAAAAGAAACTTTTCAAAAAGACCCCCAAGCGGTTTTTAATGCTTTTTTATCCGGTCTAAAAAAGATTGATGCAGCCGGCGGCGAAACAAGTAAAGCATTAGATTTTTTTGGTGCAAGCGGTGACAAGACACAAGTTATCTTAACTTCGCTAGCCAAAGAATCAGATAAATTATCAAATATACAAGAAACTTTAAAAAATTCTTTTAATGATAACACAGCTTTAAATAAAGAATATGAAGAAGCTAGTAAAACACTCTCAGACAGTTTATCAAAATTACATAACGGAATTTCAGCTTTAGCAGTGACTCTAGGTGCGCGTTTAGCTCCAGTAATATCGGCTGTGGCAAGCGGCTTAAGTAAATTAGTAGATTTTTTTAACGAACATCCTACAATAGCAACATTTGCGGCTTCGGTAGCTTTAGTTTTAGCTGTAGTGGGACCAATGCTTTGGCTATTAGGTTCGTTTTTAGTTGTGCTGCCAAAGATATTAATCGCAATTAATTTTTTAACAGCTGCCTTTGCAGTTTTTAAAGCAATATTAATTGCTGTAGGTATAGCATTAGGCATAGGTGTTGGATGGGTTTTAGTTATAGGTGTTGCAATAGTTGCACTAGGTGCGATTCTTTGGTCTTTCAGAGATATTATTTGGGATAGTATGGTTGTTGCTTGGGATTGGGTTATTGATAGAATTAAAAAAGCAATAGACCTAATGAAAACCGCAACTGCTTTTTTGTCTCAAGGCTTAATGAAATACACACCATTAGGGGCTCTTGCTTTCGGAGCTAACAAAGCTTTAAACGCAATTGCACCTTCCGCACCAGAACAAAATCTTTCACAGACTGCAAAAAGTGCAAATTCAGAATTTGAAACTAGAACTAACAATGCACACGTCTTTGTTGATGTTCGTGCGCCTGCGGGAACAGGCGTTAGAAGTGAAAGTCAAAACGGAACTATGACGCTTAATCGTGGAATGGTAGGGGTGTTATAATGGCACGTTCTTATCTTGATGATTTAAGGCCTGCAAGTTTTAGAGGTGTAACTTTTAAAACAGAATCGCATCAATATACCGGAGGCAGACGGGTAACATTTCATGAGTTCCCGGATAGGGACCAACCCTTCCCTGAAGATTTAGGTAAAGTCGGTAAAACTTTTAAAGTTACAGGCTATTTAATTGGTGATGACGTTGCCGATCAAAAATTAAAAATGATTGAAGCAACCGAAGCCAAAGGCGCGGGCGAACTTGTTCATCCTTATTTTGGTGTAATGCAAGTTCAGTGCGGAGCGTTTTCAATTGATGAAAACAATACTCAAGGCCGCATTGTTCAAATTAGTTTTCAATTTTATGAAGCCGGGTCAAATAAATACCCCGCTAACACAGAAGATAAACAAGCCGTATTAGAAGAAAAAGCAGACGCGGCCCTTGCTGCTTCAAAAGATTCTTTTGATGCCAATTTTAAAGTGGATAAATTGCCGGGCTTCGCCGTTGATACAGCAAGAGGCGGAGTAGAACAAGCCGCAACAGCTTTTGAAGGCGCAACTAAAGGTTTTGCTACAAAATCAAATGAGATTTCAGCATTAGCTTTTAATATCAGAAATTTAAAAGCTGAATCAGCTGATTTAATTAAATCACCTTCAAAGCTATCATCTAGATTACAAGGTTCTTTTGGTTTACTAAACAATGCACTTGGCGGCGATAGACAAGGTTTTAAAGCAGCAAGCGCATTATCTAATTTTTCTGTTCAAAGTGCTGAATCACCTTACAGCACAACAACAAGAAAAGCAGAAAAGAAAAACACTTTTGTTTTTGAAAACTTTATGAAAACAACTGCGACATTAAATGCAATTAAAGTTGCATCAACAATTCAGTTTGAATCAGACGAAGAAATATTAGAAGTAAGAGACCAATTAAAAGATCAATTGGAAGAACAGATATTAATTACCGAAGATGATACTTTGTTTCAAAGATTGTCCGAAGTAAAAGCACAACTTGTTAAAGTTTTACCCGATATTGATATTCAATTACCAAACGTTCAAACTATTACGCCGAAGGCAACAACAAGCGCACTTGTTCTAGCTTATGATTTATTTGAAAATGCTGAAAGCGAAGAAGACATTATTAAAAGAAACAAAGTACAACACCCAG
>JAYUQO010000080.1:0-14583 GCA_043756765.1 Bdellovibrio sp.
TCACAATCCATTAAATTGCAAAAACCAAGCCTTATTAAAATCAGAAATTCGATTTCAGAAATGGCACCTCTACATTTCAAAGGCAACGATCAAGAATTATTTATTAAACATAACTCTAAAACGCAGACTTTAGATATTAATGGTGAAATCGCTTTACGACCATTTCAATTCTTAGTTCCATTTATTGATAATTTTTCTGGGTTATTAAATGTTAATATGGGTATAAAATTAGGCAGCCCTCAGATTTCTTTTGCGGGCCGCGGAGCCATTAAAAACACAACGCTGCAATTAAAAGGGTTTCCTTACCCTATCAAAGATATTTTTTCAGACATTGATTTTTCGAATACCAAAATTATTTTCTCAAGCATAAAGGCTAATCTGAATCAATCCAACATTAACGGGCGTGGCCAAATTGATTTCAAGGGCGGCGATCAAATTGATGTGCAGATTCAAGCTGAAAGTGAAAAAATTGAAATTGATTTCCCGGAAAAGATTTTAACTTCCGGTTTTGTTAAAGCCAAAGTTTTTGGACAAAGATTACCATACACTTTAAAAATTGATTATTTGATTGATCAGGGTCTAGTGACAAAAGAATTCACAGAACAAGATGAAAACATCAAACAAACTTTACAGCCCAGTTATTACTTACCTCAAGAACAATTAAACCAACAAGCGCCAACACTATTACTTGATGTGAACGCAAAATTTCAAAAAGGAATTTTAGTTAAAAATCAAATTATCGAAGGTCTTGCGACAGGCGAAATGCAGATTACAGGATCGCCTGAGAACCCTATATTATCTGGACGTATTGATATCCAAAAAAATAGTAAACTGTTTTTTAAAGACAAACCTTTTGATATTCAAAATGGTTATATTATTTTTACCCCAACTCCTGTGATTGACCCTGAAATTTACATTACAGCCAACGCCCGAGTCACTGATTACGATATTAATTTACTTGTGCAAGGCCGTGCTAAGTCACTTTCAATAAAGCCTAGCAGTCAACCGCCCTTGAGCGAAAATGAAATTGTCACATTACTTGCTTTAGGTTTATCAACCAGTAAGCAAGATCAAAGTTTATCGTCAGACACACAAACACAACAAACTGGTCTTGAAGTTTTAGCGGCACTTGGAAACCAATCGCTATTTAATAAAAAAATTCAAGAAAAGCTGGGTCTTAATGTGCAATTATCACCGTCGATTGATTCAACAAAAAATATCGCAGTACCTAAAGTGATTGTCAGTCGAAAACTAGGTAAAAAAATCAATGCGTCTTATGCTAGACCCCTTACTGGTACGCAAGAAAGTAATGAAGTTAAATTACAATGGCTTTTTCACCCGGATTTTTCACTCAATCTAAATTATCAAAATCAAACAGTTGAAGAAGAAAACAATGTCATCCAGAATAATGCCAATGATAAAGGTTTTTACGGTATTGATCTTGAATATAAAAAGGAGTTTAAATGAGATTTTATAAACAACTCGTTTTATTTCTTTTTAGTTTAATCATCAGCTTAAGTCTGCGCGCCACTGAACAAAATTATCCAGCTTTTAACTTTTCAGATTGGCCCCAGGATGTTATCACGCCACTTATAAAAAAATACCCTGAACTTCAGCAGAAAAGTTTTACATCTGAAGAGCTCGACGTTTTGTTAAAAAAAGTGAACTCAGAACTACCCTTTGATGAATTGAAAATAGTGAGCACGAGTAATTCATTGTTTTTAGTAGGTCACATTAAGCCAAAAATAGATTTGATCACATTTAAAGGTCTGGAAGACCTTGATTCTGACGAAGCCTTTGAAATTATGAATATTTCTTTAGCTGATGCTGAAAATGAAAAAGCTTTAAACCCAGCCTTATCACGTTTACAAAGCTATTTTAAAAACAGCGGTTATAGAAATATTCAAATAACAACACAAATCAACCAACAACCAACAATGAGTAAAGAATTGATCGTTAATATTAATGCTGGCCAGAAAACCACAATCACGAACATCAGCATTAATGGCCTAAAACCTGAGGAATCAAAACAAGTTGTTTATTTTTTAAATTGGAATGGGCTAGGCCGAGTCCTGACTGATACACAGTTAAAAACTATTAATGGTTCAATCAGAGCTACACTGAATCTTCAGGGTTACTATCTGGTGCAAGTGCCTAATCCACAGATTATTTTTTCTGCTGATGAAAAAAAGGCACGGCTTGTTTACAATGTAGCTGTAGCTCAGAAATATCAAATTAAAATCAGTGGACAAAAATCTTTCGGTAAAAGCTATATTGAAAATGAAGTTCTTAAATTAAAAGAATTCTATTCAGTTGAATCGAATTTCAGTTCTGAACTCGTTGAAAAAATCACAACTTTTTATAAAGCTAATAGTTACACCTATGTCGATATTACACTTTTTGAAAAAAAGACTGATGATATTATAGCAATACATCTTGAAATTAACGAAGGCCCTTACGCTAAAATTCATCAGCTTTCGATTTCGGGTCTTATTTCAAGACCCGAAAAATATTACAAAGATTTATTTTATAAATTGGCTTCAGCCCGTGTCCAAGATAGACAGTTTATCAAAGAAGATATTGAATTGGCTTCTAAAAATTTAATCACACAACTTAAAAATGAAGGTTTTGTGAATGCTAAACTGACAAGGTTACAAGTAGGGTCAATCACTGGGGAAAGTCAAAAAGGGCTTGTGGTTTTACAAATCGAAGAAGGTTTACAAACGCAAATTAACCAAATTAATATTCAGGGCAATCGTTTTATTAGCACGGATAAAGTTCTTGAACTTTTAGATTTAAAAACAGGACAAAAATTAAATTTGTACGATCTTGAAAAATCAATTAACAATCTTCGTGTTTTTTACGCTGAAAATGGGTTTATTGAATCTAAAATAGCCACTGATAACCGAAATATTATTGACTATTCAGAAAATTTTAATGAAGCCAGTTTAAATATCAATATTATTGAAGGGCCACAAATTTATGTGTCTACAATAATCATTGAAGGTCATAAAATGACACATGCTAAACTGATTCAAACTGAATTAGAATTTAAAGTTGGCGATTTACTGACTCCTAAAAAATTAGAAGAATCGATAGCTCGGTTACAAAGAACAGGACATTTTTCGACAACTGAAATTTACACACTAGAAGCCAACACGGATAAATCACAACGCACGGTCGTTGTTCGTGTTGCCGAAAGAAACCCGGGTATTTTTACCAGTGGCTTAGGTATAACGAATGAAAATAATTATACTTTGCATGGCTACACAGGCCTTGCTTATCGTAATATCGGTGGTTGGGGACGTGGGGCTTCCGCGCGTATCGAAGGTCAGTACAATCCGGATATTATTAAATTTGTCGAATCAAAAATCACTTTGGGTTATTTAGAACCATACCTTTTTGAATCACGGGCAAGATTTCGCTTGAACTATACCAGCTCTAGAAATGTTTCTGATTTAAAAATTCGAAAAGTCACTGTGACAAATCAAACAGTCTGGAGCATTGAGCAAGATTTTACATCACACGTCACAGGAATTTATGAAATTTTAAATATATCAAACTATGTTGATCGTGGAATCAGTCTTGAAGACGAGCAACGCTTTGGTTATTCACGTGAAGATTTAGTCATTGCTTCGACAGGCCCTACCTTTGATATTGATTACCGCGATAACATTTTTAATCCGACACAGGGTCACTGGAGCCGTTTAACTGCCGAATACTCAACCCGTTCATTAGGAAATCATAACGTCGATAATTTTATTAGACTGACTGGCCAAACGACATTATACACACCACTTTCTGAACAGTTTGGTCTCATTTGGGTGAATTCATATCGCGGTGGATTTATTGATAACCTACAAAAATCTAATTTTGGCGTTCCTTTTGATAAACGGGGCTTTATTTTAGGGGGCCGTTCTACAATTCGCGGCTATGAATCTGAAGAGTTTTTTCCGTCTATTGATCAAATCGGAGTCAATTTTAAACTCAAAACTTTTTCGACTTATAATTTGATTAAATCTGAATTCAGATTTCCACTTTGGAAATCTGAAAGTCTTAGCGGTGCCTTATTCTACGACGGTGGTGAGGTCTCTATTCACCAATTGAACTTAGCTGATAGATATCGTGATTCTGCTGGCATTGGACTTCGCTACAACACTCCTGTCGGTCCAATCAATTTAGAATATGCCCGAAAGCTAGACAGAAAAAGCTACGAGTCAGATGGAGCATTTCATTTGTCAGTTGGTGTCTTCTAAGGTAATTTTTTACAGTTTACATCGTGATTTATACACTTGTTTTTTAAGGAGATTCCTATGCGTCAACACACAGTTCGTGTTTATCCATCAAAAGAAAAAATTGATCGTAAAGATCAATTGGCTTGGAAAATGGCCGAAATCTGTACTGATAATGCTCCGATCAAAGATGACGTTGTTGATATGATTATCAATCGTATTATTGATAATGCTTCTGTCGCTATCGCTGCTGCAAACAGAAACCCTGTGGCATCTGCTCGTGCCATGGCGTTAGCTCATCCCCGCGCTGGTGGCGCAACAGTTTTTGGAATGCCTAATGATCAAAAGTTTTCTTGTGAATGGGCAGCCTGGGCAAACGGCACTGCTGTTCGTGAATTAGATTATCATGATACTTTTTTAGCGGCAGATTATTCTCATCCTGGTGACAACATTCCACCGATACTTGCAGTCGCTCAGCAAATGGGAAAAACTGGTAAAGAATTATTACGCGGCCTTGTCGCAGGCTACGAATTGCATGTTGATTTAGTGAAAGCGATTTGTCTGCATGAACATAAAAAAGATCATATTGCCCATTTAGCTCCGGCATCTGCGGGTGGAATTGGTGCGCTACTAGGATTACCTACCGAAATCGTTTTTCAAGCCATTCAACAAGCTGTGCATGTGTCGTTTACAACACGTCAATCGCGCAAAGGTGAAATTTCATCATGGAAAGCTTTTGCTCCTGCCCACGCTGGTAAATTAGCGATCGAAGCCACTGATCGATGTATGCGCGGTGAAGGCGCTCCTTCACCCATTTACGAAGGTGAAGATTCTGTTATTGCCTACATGCTTGATGGAAAAAACGGAAAATACACTGTGCCATTACCTGAAGTTGGCGAAGAAAAACGTGCGATCCTAGAAACCTATACAAAAGAACATTCGGCTGAATATCAGTCTCAAGCATTAATTGATTTAGCGGCGCGTATGAAATCTAAAATAACAAATTTTGACGATATCAAAGAAGTCATCATTCACACGTCACACCACACGCATTATGTGATTGGTACTGGGGCAAATGATCCACAAAAAATGGATCCAAAAGCATCACGTGAAACGCTTGATCATTCGATCATGTATATTTTTGCAGTGGCATTACAAGATGGATCTTGGCACCATGTTGATTCTTATTCACCAGAACGTGCTAACCGCCCGGATACAATTCGTTTATGGAATAAAATTAAAACAATCGAAGACGCTAAATGGACTGAAATGTATCACGACGCTGATCCGAATAAAAAACGTTTCGGCGGCCGCATAGAAATCATTATGAACAATGGCGAAAAAATTATTGATGAACTGGGCGTAGCCAACGCCCATCCAGCTGGAGCAAAACCATTTAAACGTGCAGATTATATCCGCAAGTTTGATACATTAACTGCTGACATTATCAGTAAAGACGAAAGAAATCGTTTTATTTCATTGTGCGAACGTCTACCTGAGTTAACAGCTTCTGAATTACAACAATTAAATGTGCAAATCCCGATCGACAAATTAATGAACAACAAACGCGATCAAAAAGGAATTTTCTAGTATGTTATTTCCTTCCGTCACGCCGACAGAAAAACGAAAAAAATTTAGAGAAGCATTAAAAACGGGAAAGCTTCTTCAGTTTCCGGGTTCTTTTTCACCGCTTGTCAGTATGATGATCGAAAAAAAAGGATTTAACGGTGTTTATATTTCGGGATCTGTTTTATCAAATGATTTAGGTTATCCAGATATTGGCCTGACAACTTTAACTGAAGTTGCCCAGCGTGGTCGACAGATTGCTAGAACCACATCACTACCCACAATTATAGATGCTGACACAGGTTGGGGTGAACCCATGAATGTGACTCGCACTATTCAAGAATTTATTGAAATGGGTTTATCAGGTTGTCATCTTGAAGACCAAGAAAATCCAAAACGCTGTGGTCATTTAGATAATAAATCGGTGGTTGAGCCCCAACAAATGATTAAAAAAATCAAAGCCGCTGTCGCTGGCAAAAAATTAGATTCTAACTTTTTATTAATTGCTAGAACTGATTCCAGAGCTAGTGAAGGTTTAGATAAGGCGATTGAACGTGCTAAAGCCTATGTTGATGCCGGTGCTGAAATGATCTTTCCTGAAGCCTTGCAAGACGAAAAAGAATTTGAAACATTTAGAAAAGCAATCAGTGTTCCATTACTAGCGAACATGACTGAATTTGGTAAAGGAAAGCTTTATACAAGTTCAGAATTACAAAACTTTGGTTATAATTTAGTGATCTATCCTGTGACAACTTTTAGACTAGCAATGGGTGGGACTGAAAAAGGTTTAGACATTATTAAATCAACCGGTTCACAAGAAAAAGCTTTAGACCTCATGCAAACACGTCAACAGCTTTATGATTTAACTGATTACGAACACTACAATAAATTTGACCAAAATATTTTTAATTTTAAAATTAAATAGCTAAAATAGCTTAAACTAAATAGGAGTTCCTATGGCTGAATATATCAACCCGGATTACGTTGCTGAACCAGAAAAAATGAATGTAAAAAAAGGTCTTGAAGGCGTTGTGATGGACACATCAAGCGTTTCAAAGGTTAATGCCGAAACAAATTCTTTAGTTTATCGTGGTTACCCTGTTCAAGACTTAGCGGAAAACTGTTCTTTCGAAGAAGTCGCTTATTTAATGTATAACGGTGAACTTCCAAATAAAACTCAGTTAGTTGACTTTACTAAAATCGAACGATCATACCGTGAAGTGACAAAAGATAATTTAAATATCATTAAATCTTTACCTAAAAAATGTCACCCAATGGATTCTATCCGCACAGGCGTTAGCTTCTTAGGTTGTGAAGACACTCGTGTATGGGATGCTAGCCCTGCAACTAATATGGATAAAGCGATTCAGTTACTAGCTAAAATTCCAACACTTGTAGCTGCCGATTACCGATTTAAAAAAGGTTTGGATTTTATCCCGCCAAACCCACAATTAAGTATTTCAGAAAACTTTTTTCATATGTGTTTTGGAAAAGTTCCTGATCAACGCATTGTGAAAGCATTTGATGTGTCATTAGTGCTTTATGCTGAACACAGTTTTAATGCTTCGACATTTACATCACGTGTGATTTCATCAACTCAATCTGATATTTATTCTGCAACTGTCGGTGGTATTGGTGCGCTGAAAGGCCCATTACACGGCGGAGCCAACGAAATGGTGATGCATATGATGATTGAAATCGCTGATGCCAATAAAGCAGAACAATGGATGATTGATGCTTTAGCGCAAAAGAAAAAAGTTATGGGATTTGGCCACCGTGTTTACAAATCAGGTGATTCACGTGTTCCGACAATGAAAAAATATGCACAAGTTATGGCTGATGTGACTGGTGAACAAAAATGGATGCAAATGTACGCTTCACTTGAAAAAGTGATGGTGGGGAAAAAAAAGATTTATCCTAATTTAGATTTTCCGGCAGGGCCTGCTTATTACATGATGGGTTTTGAAATTGATTTTTTCACACCGATTTTTGTTATGGCTAGAACCACTGGTTGGTCAGCTCATATTATGGAACAAACAGCGAATAATAGAATTATTCGTCCGTTATCAGAATACATCGGAAATACACAAAGAAAAGTAACTCCGATTTCTGAAAGAGCTTAGAGCGCTTGGTTCATGATATTAAATGTCAGTAAATCTAAACCGTAATAATCATTAGATATAGTCATTTCGCCAGTTGTACTTAAACTTGTCGTCGCATACAAAACATATACTGGAACATCACGTCCGATTTCAATTTGCGAAGGTGTCACAGGCGGAGAAACAGTTGCTGCAGCGGGTATCGGAAAATTCGGGTCTATCAGTTCAACTGCCGGTTTTGGTAAAAGTTCCGTCATTTCTCTTAATTGAAGGGCTGTAACAGCGGGATCGTTTAATAATTTTTCTGCTAATTCAAACGGCTTTTCAAGACGCACACAACCTGAACTGTGTAGTCGCATTTGTTCACGCAATTTATTGCGATCATCAGTATCATGCATATAAATGGAAAAACCATTATTCATCGGAAATTTTATAAATCCTAAAGCATTCCAAGGACCAGGCATTTGAATAAAATGATATGGGTAATTTTCTTCAGTAATTAAATCCCAATCTACGGTATATGGATCTACTTCTAAAGTTGTTATTTTATCATAAATTTTAATATGCAATTCAGCGACTTTTCCTGGATTAACTTTGAAATATTTTAGCTTATCTCGTAATAAAATACTTTGAGGCACGGCCCAGGTTGGATTTAAAATAAAGTGGCTGATTTTATCAAACAAAACCGGTGTTGGTCTTTCAGTTTTGCCAGCGATCACGTTAAATTCCATAATTTCTTGTTCACCGACATAATATTTTATTTTTTGACTGGCTAAATTAATGTTAATATATTCTTGACCCAAATCATCTGGCAACCAACGTGTGCGATCAATATTGATCACCAAGCGTGTCAATAATGCATCAATATTAAAGTTTAAAATTTTCCAACCCATTGATCCTATTGTTCCATCAACACCCAGTTTGTGGTTAGCCTGAAAATCAACGACAGCTTTTCTTAAATCAGGTGTATAATTTGGATTTTTAATATCGTTCAGATAACCTAAAACATGTAGTCGGTATCTGACTAAACCAATCGCTGTAGCATTTTTTATTTTTGGTTTTACAATGGCGATAGATTCCGGACCCATCGGGAAATAATTTAAATCACGACCTGATTTAAATTTTCTATATTGCTCTATAAGTCCTGCGTAGTATTTATTTTTTGGACGCATTTCATTTAGTAGTTCTTCAGCACTCATTTGATTCTTCAAATAACGATCTACATCTTCAACTTGATAACTTTGTAATTTTTTTGATATCACTTTATATTGTGTTGAGATCTGTGCCGGGCGTACACGACCGCCGTAAAATTCAGTAATGATTTTTAACACTGCTCGTCTAATATCAATTGCTAAAGATTTTGTGTTTTTTTGAATCACTAATTCATTAAAGTGGGCCACATTAGCTTCGCTTAAATACCAGTTTTTTTGCATGCCTTCTAGTTCAACTAAATTTAATAAGTCCGTTATTTTATTTAATTGAGGATGATTCATTAATGTAGAATATTGATGGACATCAAAAAATTCGTTTGTCATCGGTGGCGGCGGAACAAACACAACGGGCCCACTGACCACAGCGCTGACAACTGTCGTTGAATTTGTAGTCACAGGAACTGTGATATTCGCTGTAGGTACAACTGCAGATTTTATAGCAGGAGCCACGATTACCGCTGCTGATTTGACTGCTGGTTTTGCAACTGGAGGTGGAGCTGCAAACGGATTGGCCGCTTGCACACTCAGTGCTGAAAATACGAATAGTGCCGCAATTAAATAAGGATTTCTAACAACGTGCTTTAACATAAAAAACCTCTACTTCATTAGATACAGCAGTTCCTATTCCATTTTATAAGCTATATATTGCATTTCGGTGTCTAAGAACAAGACAATGGCCGCTAAAACGTCTATAAACGACAAGATTTTAGAACTAAATTTTCCAACCAAATATGAGATGAAATCGGTGATGATTTCAAGGCCTTATCTGTTTCACAAAGAACTGTTAGGGCATCTTCAATTTTTTTCACAGGCCATTGTTCGGCTTGATCACAATACCCTTCAATAAAATACGCTGGAATCTGCGCCATATTTGCAAGCTTCGCCCCACCGATACCGCAATCTAAACCAGTTCTTACAGTTAATAGCACCCGCATGTGCCTAGCTAACAACGACACAATACCGACTTCGTTTTGACCTTGATCTAACAGCTGCACCAGTTGTTCTAAAGCTTTCACGCGGTCTTTTTGGCCGATGGCTTTAGTGAAATCGAAAACACTTTCTTCACGGCTATTTGAAACCACATCGATAATTGTTTGCACTTCGATACGTTGTTCATCACCTAAATAATTTTTTATTTTTTGTATTTGCGCGTCTAATTCAGTTAAGTTGTTGCCCACAAAACGGTGTAATTTATGAATGGCTTCGTTTGATATTTTTAAATGCGCATTTTGCACTAAATACTGAATCCACTGTGGAACTTGGTTATCAAACGGTTTTTTAAATTCAATGGCAGTCGCATTTTCAATCAGGGTTTTGATGGCTTTTTTTCGTTTATCGACTTTTTCAGCAAATAATACAAAAACTGTTGATTGCACTGGGTTTGAAAATAAATTTTCGATTTCAGCCCATTCAGAATCTTTAAATTGATCAACACCTTTAACAATCACCAACCGATGACTTGAAAAAGCTGGCAAAGTTTCAACCACATCTTTAATGTGGTGAATTTCAGTGTCTCCGGCATAAAAAAGATTATAATTAAAATCAAAAGAGTTTTCATCTAAGACAGAATATTTAAAGCGGTCTACACATTGGTTAACCAGATAAGGTTCATCACCAAAAACAAAATAAAGTGGATTTAGTTTTTTACTTTCTAAATCTTTGTAAAATTTATTTTGATCAACAACAGCCATGATTATTCACACTCTTTATTTAAGTGATTTACTAAAAATTATCCACTAAGCGGTCAAATGCTAATTGCATCATTTCCTTAGACAGAGTTTCAAGAGTCTGCCTTCGGGCTGATAAATTGTAAAGATTGTTTGCCGTGTTAATCACCGGTAATGTGACCTGGGGCGGAGTATAATATCTAGACTGCTTAAAATCAGAGCTCCATAAAATTTCAGAAGAATTTTTTTTCTTCAACGATACAGAAACACGGACTGTCACTTTTGTTTGTGTCGATAAAACAGTGCTATTTGGTAAATAGGACTTCCTGTCATCTATTGATTCAATGACGGATTCGTCTGATGTGACTTCAATTTCATTAATGACTCCGGTTAAAATCGCATCAGATTCAGATTCTGTGCCTGATAGCTGAACTAAGCCCGACTTGATGGCCTCAGTCTTAAGAGATTCCGTAAAATAGACTTCTATACCTGGTTCTGTGGATTTATTGTTAAAAATAGGCATATGGACACGTTTGACCTGACCAGGTAATGCATCAACTTGGCTGCTAAGTTTGTAAGCGCAGCTTAACCCTGTAAAAATCACGATGACAGCAGCTGTTAGTTTAAGAAAAATTGCGACAAAAGTTCTATTCATTGATGTAATAAGACCGCAAAGGAAAACGAGTTGTCAATGGATAGATCGACTTCGGCTAATACACCCTTATTAAAACCCATATTGTTAGCCCCCGGCCCGGTACAACTGCATCCTGAGGTTCAAAATAAATTGGCTTTACCGATGATTCATCATCGCACACCTGAATTCGATCTGATTCTAAAAAATGTTTTATCTCTTTTAAAAAATTTATTCTGCACCAAAGAAAATGTTTATATTTTATCATCGACCGGTTCTGGCGGTATGGAAGCCTTGTTAATTAATGTTTTAAAACCACAGGCTAAAGTTTTAGCGATTGTGTCTGGTAAATTTGGTGAACGTTGGGCCGATATGGCTGAAGCTTACGGTGCAAAAGTTCACAGACTTAATGCAAATTGGGGTGAAGCTGTTAATCCGAACGTGATTGAAAAATATTTGAACGACAACCCCGATACAGATATTGTAATGACCCAAGCCTGTGAAACCAGTACAGCCACAATTCACCCGATTTTTGAAATTTCACAAATTGTTAAAAAAACAAAAGCTTTATTTTTAGTTGATGCGATTACCGCTATTGGGGCTATGCCCTTACCGATGGATGAATGGTCAATAGATGGCTTAGTCGCTGGCAGCCAAAAAGCGATTATGTTACCCACTGGTATCAGCCTTGTTAGTTTTTCTAAAAAAGCTTGGGCTGTCGTAGAAAAAAATCCCACACCCAGATTTTATTTTGATCTAAGATTAGAACAGAAAGCCAACGCCAAAGGCGAAACTTTTTTCTCATCTAATGTGAATCTTATCCGCGCGCTAGAATTTGTATTAACAAATATTGAATCCACTGGTGGTTACAATCATTTATTTAAAACTATTCAACGTCGTATGCAGTACACTCACGCAATGGTTAAAGAATTAGGTCTTAAATTGTATTCAAAAAATCCAAGTCCGACTGTTACCGCAATTCTTTTACCAGAATCGATTGATAGCACAAAGTTTCGCGAACAGTTTGAAAAAAAATATTCAGTCACTGTCATGGGCGGACAAGATCAACTTAAAGGAAAAATTATTCGCATAGGACATATGGGTTACATCACAGACACTGATCTTCATGAAGCGACAATGTGTTTAGTTCAATGTTTAAATGATTTTGGGTTAAAGTTAGATCTTAAAAAAATAATTTTAGCTTCTGAAAATTATTTACAAAGAAGTGTCCTATGAAAGTTGTGATCACTGAAAAATTTTCGCAAATTGCGCAAATTAACCTTCAAAAAAATAATTCAATCGAACTCATTAAATTACTGAATATTTCAGAACTTGATCTGCATTTGACAACTGCTGAAGTTTTAATTATTCGTAGCAAAACCCAAATCACTGAAAGCTTGCTAGGCACAGCCCAAAAACTAAAATTAATTATTACCTGCACCAGTGGCTTTGATCATATTGATTTAGTATCCACACAGAAAAAAAATATCACCGTAATGTATACACCCGATGCGAACAGCCAATCGGCTGCTGAATTAACGTGGGGATTAGTGTTGTCAGCTGCTAGAAATATCAATGAATCCCATAAACAAATTAAAGCAGGATTATGGAATCAAAATTCCCGCGAAAGTCTTATCGGCACAGAATTATCTGGCAAAACTTACGGCGTTGTGGGACTTGGCCGTATTGGTCAAAAAGTAGCTGGTATTGCAAAGGCCTTTGGCATGACTGTTGTCGTTTTTGACCCTTACCAAGATGATGATGTGTTTAATAAATTAAATTTAAAACGATCAAGTTATGAAGAAGTTTTAAAACAATCAGACGTCATGAGTTTTCATGTACCGGCCACAGCTGAAACAAAAAATATGCTGAATCGTTCACACTTTGAATATATCAATCGAAATTTAATTTTAGTGAACACGTCGCGCGGTTCCGTCGTTCATGAAGATGATTTGTGTTTAGCTTTAGAAAATAAATGGCTTGCAGCTGCAGGGTTAGATGTTTTTAATAAAGAGCCGTTACACCGTGAATCAAAATTATTACAATATCCTAATGTGATATTAACCCAACACATGGGTGCGTTGACTCATGAAGCTTTTGAAAAAGCTTCACTTGAAGCCAGCGAATTGTGTCTTGATTTTATAAATAAAAAGTTAACTAAAAATACTTTACCGCTTATAAACGAGTGGGGAAGTTTATCATTCAAAGATTGATTGAAGGGATTTTATATGTCAGCAGTCGTTGTTGTCGGTGCTCAGTGGGGTGATGAAGGTAAAGGAAAACTTGTCGATGTGTTTGCATCGTATGCAGACACTGTTGTCAGATTTCAAGGCGGATCAAACGCAGGGCACACATTGGTTGTGAACGGGCAAAAAACAATTTTACATTTAATTCCTTCAGGGATTTTACATCCTGATAAAACCTGCGTGATTGCAACGGGTGTGGTGATTGACATTATTGGCTTAGCTGAAGAAATCAGAAAATTAAAAGCCACTGGCCTAGATCTGACATCACAACAATTATTAATTTCTGACACAGCCACAGTGCTACTTCCGTATCACAAAGCTTTAGATCAAGCCCGCGAAAAAGCCTTATCAGATAGTAAAATCGGAACCACTGGTAAAGGCATCGGCCCTGCTTACGAAGATCGCGCCTCACGCCGAGCTTTAATCATGAGTGAACTTTTTGATTCAAAAAATTTATTAGAAAAAATTGAATTCGGAATTAAAGAAAAAAATGTTCTGCTTAAAAATCTTTATGATGCCCCTGAATTAAATGCGAAAGAGATCTTTGAACAAATTCAACCAGCGATTGAAGTTTTAAGACCTTACCGTTTAAATGATGTCAGTCTTTTTATCGCTCAGAAGATTAAGCAAAATAAAAAATTAGTTTTCGAAGGTGCGCAAGGCACACTGTTGGATATTCATCACGGGACTTACCCGTTTGTAACAAGTTCATCAACGCTTGCAGGTTCGGGCTCTATAAGCGCTGGTTTAGGTCCCCATCATCTTTCAAAAATTGTGGGTGTTTTTAAAGCTTACTGCACACGTGTTGGCAGCGGTCCGTTCCCGACAGAATTAAAAGACACTGTCGGTGCACAAATTCAAAAAGAAGGACATGAGTTCGGTTCAACAACAGGAAGACCGCGACGATGTGGGTGGTTGGATCTTGTAGCGC
>JAYUQO010000081.1:0-5010 GCA_043756765.1 Bdellovibrio sp.
GCAAAAGCAGAGGCCATCAAAATGAAAAAAAAGCCCAACCATGATAGTTGGGCTTTCTGATTTGACCAAAGAACTGGTCTTAAAAAATACATTTAAGCTGCTGCACCTTGTGGCTTAGTTTTTTTAGTGGCTTTGACTGTTGTACGTTTAGAGAATCTTTCAGATTTTTCAAATACAACAGCAAAGACTTCATCTAAGTTTTCAGCTAAGATAAAATTCATTTTATCTTTAAAAACTTGCGGGATATCTTCTAAGTCTTTACCATTTGCCATCGGAATAACAACAGTTGTAATACCTAGATTTAATGCCGCTAAACATTTTTCACGAATTCCGCCCACAGGAAGAACGCGACCTTGTAAAGTCACTTCACCAGTCATTGCGATATCATTTCTGACAGCTGTACCAGTTAATAAACTAACTAATGCGGTTGTTAATGTGATACCTGCAGATGGGCCATCTTTAGGAATTGCTCCAGCTGGTAAATGAATGTGAATATCAAATTTTTCAAACATTTCAGGTTCGATACCTAATTCATCCATATGCGCTTTTGCATATGACATTGCTGCGTGTGCCGATTCTTTCATGACGTCACCTAGTTGACCAGTCAGCATCAAAGAACCCTTGCCCTTCATTTTTAAAGCCTCAATCAATAAAACTTCTCCACCAGCTTGAGTCCACGCTAAACCTTGAACAACGCCTACGCTTGGTTCAAGTAATTTATCATCTCTTAAGAATCTTGGTGGCCCTAGTAATTCAGCAACAGAAGCTGCGGTGATTTGAACAAAAGTTTTTTCGCCCATAACAACATGCTTAGCGACTTTCCGACAAACAGACCCAACTTCTCGTTCTAGATTACGAAGACCTGCTTCGCGGGTATATCCAGAAATTAAAAATTTAATACCATCATCAGTAAAGCTGATGTTTTCACTTGTAATACCATTAGCTTCGATTTGTCTGTTGATTAAATGTTTTTTAGTAATTAATAATTTATCATTTTCTGTGTAACCAGGAATATAAATCATTTCCATTCTGTCGCGCAACGCTGCTGGGATATTTTCAACTACGTTGGCAGTTGCGATAAATAAAACTTTTGATAAATCAAAATCAACATTTAAATAGTTGTCTCTAAAGGTTGAATTTTGTTCTGGATCTAGCACCTCAAGCATTGCTGATGCTGGATCGCCTCTGAAGTCACTGGCCATTTTATCAATTTCATCTAATACGATGACTGGATTTCTAGTTTTACATTGGCGTAAAGCTTGAACAATTTTACCTGGCATAGCACCAACGTAAGTTCTTCTATGCCCACGGATTTCAGCTTCGTCTTTAACGCCGCCTAAAGCGATACGGAAATACTCTCGGCCCATTGCCCTTGCAATTGATTTTCCTAAAGATGTTTTACCAACCCCTGGAGGGCCACTGAAACAAAGAATTGGACCCTTCATTGTTGATTTTAACTTTCTGACAGCTAAAAATTCCAAAACGCGCTCTTTAGCTTTTTGTAATTCATAATGATCTTCATCTAATATATTTTTTGCATGTTTTAAATCATGAATATCTTCAGTTGATTTACTCCAAGGTAGATCAACCATCCAGTCTAAGTACGTGCGAACCATTGTGGCTTCACTTGCATCGGGATGCATTCTTTCTAAACGTGATAATTGTTTTAACGCTTCAGTTTGAATTGGTTCTGGCATTCCCGCAGCTAAAAGTTTTGCTTTTAGTTCTTCCATTTCTTCTGATTTGCTATCTCCGCCTTCGCCACCAAGTTCATTTTTGATCGCTTTCATTTGTTCGCGTAGAAAATTTTCGCGTTGATTTCTTTGATCGTCACGATTTCCACCACGAATTTTATTTTGTGCTTGTAAAACTTCAAGCTCATTACTTAAGATATCACAAACTAGGGAGAGGCGTTCTTTTGCGTCTGTTGTTTCTAAAACTTTTTGAGCTTCTTGAACTTTAATACCTAAATTACTTGCGATTAAATCTGCGATACGACCTGGATCATTCACATCATCTAATACTAAAAGAATATCTGGCGATAGGGCTTTGCCTAAGGCAATAATTTTTTCAATAGATTCTTTTGCTGTTCTGACTAGGGCTTCAACTTCTGCCGGAGTATGTGCAGAGGTAGTATCTTCTAATTTTTCAATAGCAACTTCGTAGCTGCCAGTTGTTTTTGTAAAAGAAGTGATCTGAGCTTTTGCTTCACCTTGAATAAGGATTTTAACTCGGCCATCAGAAAGTTTTCGCATTCTCATGATTTTTGCAACTGTACCGACTTTATAGATTGAATCTGGTGTTGGATTTTCTTCAGCTATGTCTTTTTGTGAAGCCAAAAATATAAGTCTGTTTTTAGCTAAAGCATCCTCTACTGAACGAATCGATGATTCTCTTCCCACAAACAGTGGAATGATCATGTACGGAAATACGACGATGTCTCGTACTGGTAACATTGGAAGAGTTTGAGGTACTTCAACTGGCTGATTATCAAATGTCATAGCTGTGCTCCTGTATGTGCTGCGCCTTAAGTTATACAACTTCTTTGAAAGCTGATCGGAGTATTTAGAGCCGGCTTGAATGAATTAAAGTCCTGATTTGATAGAACGGGTTAAAAACAAGACTGACATCCATGTCAGCTGGTCTCAATCCATGAGATATATCTATGGAATTAAAAAGAATAAATAAAGATTTATATATTATTGAAGTTGAAAAACAGAAGAAGCTTTGCCTTCTTGATCTTCCATACAGTTGATACAAAAAGGAGTTAAAGGCCTAGCCTTTAGTCGGCGTGTATCAATGTTTTCACCACATGATTCACATTCACCGTAAGTACCAAAAGAAAATTTTGAAAGAGTTTTTTCAATCAACAAAAGAGATTTTCTTTCGCGCTCATGCAATTGAATAGAAATACTATTTTGTTGTTCTTGAGTGATTAAATCAGCTTCGTCAGAAACTTTTGTGATGTCTAATTGAGAAAGTTTAAATTCAGTATTGCGATTCAAGATCTCACTTTTTTGTAAAAGCAAAGTATCACGAATTAATTCAATTTCAGGTGATACGTTTGTATCGGCTTTTTTCACCAAATCCCCCTCTGAAATGTGCCCAAGCTCATGGGGCAGATAATTATCGGACGGGGCTTTGATGTCACTAAAAAAACAAATACTTATTGTGTCGAATCAAACGGCAAAAGTTTTCCACAGATTATAGATTCATTCATAATGTTGATAAATAGACTTTTCCATTTTTTTTCATTCGTGATTCGCGGACTTCTGCTCCCTCTATGCTCAATCTAGTCCAAGGTATGGCTAACAATCGATCAATCTCGATTGATTCTTCAGTCTCTTCACATATTCCGTAGTTTCCGCTCTCTATGCGGGCAAGAGCAAAGTTAATTTCAACCAACTGTGTTTTCATGCGCTGATTTTTAATGACAAAGTTATGTTCTTCTTGATGTGCCGCTGATAGATCACTTTCATCGCCGCGTGATTTATCAACATGATTGAATTCTTCAGTCGTCGTTTTGATTTGATTCATCAACTCATAACGCATTTGAAGTAATTTTTCTTTACACTGTTGAATGTGCAGCTGAATGATTTGAGTCGTTAATTTTTGCTTCTTCATAAACACTCCTTGTCATGATCACAACTTAAAAAGCAGTTGTTGGACATAGGACGATTGAAGTCTTCAGAAAGGTTAATAATTAATCAATTTTTTTAATAACACTTGAACTTAGCTCAAACAAATTCAGCGGGCGAACCAGCTCGTGGTTCGTGTTCATTCTAATTTCGCTATAAGCGCCCAACGTGCGCCCCATTGATTTTAATTGATAGCTCAGGCTGCTTCGGGATCTGTAGCCTGAAGAAATTTGATCACGCAGTATTTTAGCGGCCTCAAAGGCTTGAGCTTCAATGATTGTAGGAGATTCATTAAAAGCGGCGTAATACTTTTGATAGAACGGTGATTTTTGTTCATCTTCAGGACTTAACGTAGCATCTACAAAGAAAATATTTTTTGCTGAATGACCAGCCCTGCGACCTAAATCAGACGTATTCCATAGATTTGTTCCAAGGTAAGTCATTTCAGTCACGTCATTATTTTTCATAAAGGCCATAACTTGCCCTAAAGAACGACCGCCATCAGGAATAAATAAAACATCAAAATTAACAATCGATGGTAAAATATTTTCGCTAGCTTCATTTTCACGTGAATTTTTCTTTTTTGGTTTTTTATCGACGTCTGATTTTCTTTTTCTAGCTGTTAATTCTTTCTTACGTTCTTTGTATTCTTGTAATCGTGGTTCAATGTGAAAAGTTCCTAACATTTTTTGAATATAAGGATTTAAATCATTATCTTTTGCGTCGTAAATTTGCGCTGCAGTGATTTCACCACCACCAGCTAAAACCATATCCCAGTAAGTGTTAGCGAATTCGACACCATAAGGATCGTTCGGATACAGCACTGCAAATCGTTTTGCGTTCAGATTTGTTAGCGCGTATTCAACAAGTCTTTCAACTTGCATAGCAGGAGTTACAGCATTTCTAAAAGTGTAATCTGTTTCGTCAGTTAAACCTGATTTTTGTGAAAACGAAAAATAAGGAACTTCAAAAAATTCTGCTTTTTCAGAAATAGCGATAGCTTCTTTAGCACTTAGACCACCTAAAATCGCAATAACATTTTGTTCTTTAAGAAGTTTTTCAACGCCTCGTGCGGCCAAATCTGAATTACTTTGTGTATCATAAACAATCACAGAATAAGTAGACCCTGAAAGTGCAATTTGAATTGAATTTAAAACCCGCTGTCCTAAAGATGCAAATCGGCCGGTCATTGGCAGCAAAGCCCCGATTTTTGAAGCATCAGTCGGGTACGTAATTGTCGATCTTAGTTTTTCCATAGGCGCAATAGTCACATCAGCCAGTTGTGTTCCTGATGTGATACTATCTGAAATCACTAAAGTTCCTGAAGAATACGACGTCTGTGAATCAACTACGCTGACTTGCGGAGATGAAC
>JAYUQO010000082.1:0-14539 GCA_043756765.1 Bdellovibrio sp.
ATCAGCAGTGTTTACGGTGTGGGTGAAGGTTTAGTTTCTGGGGCCCTAGAGGCTGACACATTTTGGATTGAATCTGCATCTGGAAAAATGATTGAATCAAGCCTTGTTGAAAAAACAGGGATGATGAAAAAATCCGGCAGTGGTCACTGTGAAATTAAACCCATTGATAAAAGTTTAGCTCATATTTCGTCTCTGACTGAGACTGAAATTCAGCAACTGTGGGGATTAGGCCAGAAAATTAACAACCATTTAAATCGTCCGCAAGATATAGAATGGGCTATTGAAAATAATAAACTTTATTTACTACAAACTAGGCCTGTGACTAATTTAGATCAAGATTTAACGGGCTATCCGAATTTATGGGATAATTCAAATATTATTGAATCTTACGGTGGTTTAACATCACCCTTAAGTTTTTCATTTGCTTTACGTAATTATAAAAATGTTTATGTGCAATTTTGTGAAGTCTTAAACGTACCTAGCCAAGTTATTAAAGAAATGGATTCATACTTAAGCTTTATGTTAGGTGCGATCAATGGACGCGTGTACTACAATTTATTTAATTGGTACAAATTAGTTGGCGTACTACCAGGGTTTAAACAGAATCGTGAATTCATGGAAACCATGATGGGCGTTAGTGAAAGTCTAACTGATGAAATAGCTAATCGAATTAAGCCACACCCGTCTTGGGATACTTTATCTGGTCGACTACGAAAAGTGATCACTGGATTTAGTTTTTTGAAATATCATTTTACAATTCAATCAGTGGTTGAATCTTTTTTAAAAACTTTTAATAAAGATTATATGCGGTTTAGGTCTTTACCATTACGTCGTATGCGTGGTGATCAACTGATTCAAATTTACAGTGAATTAGAAACCAACATGTTAGGGCGCTGGAAAGCACCGATTATTAATGATTTTCTATGTATGGTGCATTTTGGAATTTTACGAAAGCTGACTTTGAAATGGTTAAGCACTTTAGATTCAACAGTGCAAAATGATTTATTATCTGGTGAAGGTGGCCTAGAGAGCGCCGAACCAATGAAAGCTTTGCAGAAATTGGCTTACACAGTTTCTAAAAATGAATCTTTGAAAAATTTATTTTTAAATATCGAAGCCTCTGATTTAATGGAAGCTTTAAATCAAAGCCCGCATCAAGAGTTTTATAAAAGTGTTTTATCTTATATTGATCGTTACGGATTTCGCTGCATGAACGAAATGAAATTAGAAGAAATCGATTTAATGACTGATCCGACTTATTTGTTTGTTTGTATTAAAAATTATTTACGTTCTGGTGATGTTCCTGAACCGACTGATCAGCATGAACAGCATATACGAATCGCTGCAGAAAAAAAAGTCAGCCAACATTTACGAGGTTTTAAAAAAATATTTTATTTTTGGATTTTAAAACATGCTAGAAAAGCTGTTAAAAATCGGGAAAACACCCGTTTTGCCAGAACCCGAGTTTACGGTGTAGCCCGTACAATTTTTCAAACTATTGGTGAAGACTTACAAACTATTGGTGCGATTGCCCATTCACGAGATATTTTTTGGCTGACTATCGAGGAAGTTATGGGTGTTTACAGTGGAACTTTACCTTCATTTGATTTGGTTGCATTGATTGATATTCGCAAAAAATCTTATGATACATTTTCTGTAGAAACTGATCCAAGAATTATGACACGGGGCTCAGTTTACTGGAAAACTAAATTTATTAAAGATATCGAAGTTCCTAGCTATGAAGGCCAAGACTTTGATCTTAAAGGTCTACCGTGTTGTCCAGGAATTATTGAAGGCATCGTTAAACATATTTCTTCACCGCAAGATAACTTAGACTTAAATGGCGAGATCTTAGTCGCCGATCGAACAGATCCTGGCTGGGTGCCACTTTACCCAAGTATTAGTGGGTTATTAGTCGAACGTGGAAGTTTACTTTCACATTCAGCTATTGTGGCTCGTGAAATGGGAATTCCCGCAGTTGTTTCAATTCCTGGATTAACGAAAGTTCTTAAAACAGGAATGAGAGTTCGTATCGACGGAAAAGCGGGAACAATTAAAATACTTTCTGAAAAGGACACATGAGAGTTTCTGTTATCATTAACCGCAAAGCAGGCTCAATTAAAGTGGATTCTCTGATTCAGAAAATCGAAGAATCTCTTTTTCGCTGTGATGTGCAGATCTTTCAATCATCTTCATTTCAAGAAATGGATTCATTCATCCTTGCAGAATTAAAAAACAAAACCGATGCTTTCATGATCTGTGGAGGCGACGGAACTATAAATGCCACTTTGCAAGTTTTGATGAAATATCAAGAAGCTGACACACAATTGCCACCGATCAGTATTGTGTCTTCAGGCACTGCTAATGACTTAGCTCATGAAATAGGAATCAGTCGTCGTATTGGTGAAGCTACCCGATTAATTCTTGAGGGCACTGAAAAAAAAATTGATATCATCGAAGTCAGTTCTGACGGACAAAAAAAGTACATGCTGACAAATGGTGGCCTTGGTATCCCGGCAGCCACTGCGGACAAAAGTAATAGACTTCGGTCATTTTTACAAAACTTAGCTTTAGCCCCTGAACAAAATAAATTTTCACAATTGGTATCACAATACACTTACCAAGCCGTTAAAGGTTTAGGGTCGACAATTTATTCAATGACTTTACTAAAAACTTTGACTGAGTGGAAACAGCAAGGCTGGGATCTTGAAATTACTTTTTTAGATGGAAAAGTCATTTCAACTTACGCTCCTATTGTTTTAGTTAATAATCAGCCCTTTTTAGCTAGAAAATTTTTAACCGGTCCCTATACGTCAAATTCAGACGGCTCAGTGAACCTGATTGTGATGGAAACTTTAACCATTATGTCGCAGTTAAAAGAAATTATAAAAGTTTTACGAGGATTACTGAAAGAAAACGACTTAGTTCAATTTTATGAAGTCCCCGGATTTTCGATTCGTTCAAAAAACCTAGATCGAAAATTAACTTTTTTTGGTGACGGTGAAATTCTTTTTCAAAATGTTGATCAAGTGAATATTAAATGTCTTCCACAAAAGTTAACTGTCATGGTGAAAGAATGAATACCGCTAAAAAACGTTTTCTGATCACCGGTGGTACAGGTTTTTTAGGTAAAGAAGTTTTGTCTTTGCTCAAAAAAAATCCTGATTTTGAACTTGATATTGTATCTCGTGGATCAAAGTCAGAATTTAAAGGTGATTTATCAAAATGGAATGCGGGACTTGATCTACAAAAATTAAAATCAAACAAGTATGACATTTTTTTACATATGGCAGCACTTTACGATTTAAAAGCTACAAGGGTCGAAATTTTTAATAGCAATGTAGCTGGTACAAACACGGCTTTAAAAATTGCTCAAGAACTTGAAATACCCATTTTTATAAATACCAGTTCAATAGCGGCAGCCACAAATTTTACAAAAAAAGAAGTTACTGCTTACGAAATTGATTTATCCCGCCCGTTCCCCGATCCTTATGCTGAAAGCAAAGCTTTAAATGAAGAACAAATCAAAAACTGGAACAACAGTAAACAACTGAAACTCAATTTACGCTTAGGTATTTTAGTGGGCCACAGTCAAACTGGTCTTATCGAAAGAGTTGACGGGCCCTACGCTGCTGCACCCGTTTTTCAGAAATTAAAAGATTGGATTACAAACTGGCCGTTTGCTATACCGCTTCCGGGTAACCCCGACGTGCGTATGCCTTTTGTACCTATTGATGCTGCAGCTTACGCTGTAACTAAAATGTGTGAATGGTCTTTAGCCAATAAAAACTATGGTTACAGAAGTTTTCATATTGTACCGGAAAATGGTGTTTCCGCTGTTGATTTTTATCAGTCAGCTTTAGATTATTTTCAGATTCAGAAAAAATTTAATTTAGTCTCTAAAATTCCAAAACCTATTTTAGGAAAAATCAGTCAAGTACTATTTGATTTTCCCGAAGAACAGTTAAAATACCTTTTATCGCTGCCCCGTTTTAATTCTTTAGAGACCCGTGAAATACTAGGACCAAAATGGTGTCCAGAATTTAAAAGTTATAAAAATGTTTTCTGGAGTGGTTATGAAAAATACATATCGAATCGCTGAAATTAGTTTCGGCCAGTCCAATTTAGATAATATTTTTCACTTTGAATATTTAGGCCAAAAATTTGAAGTTCAAAGATTTGGAGCCAACTATTCTGTTGAAGCTATGCAATCTTTAATCACTAAATTACAATCTGAAGTCGATGCTTTTGCTGTGACATACTTACCACGTGGTATTTGCCTAGGCGGGCGAAGTTACGTGCATCGTCAGTATTTTGAGGTTATGAATACACCAAGTTCTGCACCTCTTTGTGATGGCACGGGCTTACGTGAAATTTGTAATCTGCAATCTATGATTGAAATGTGCAACAACGGCACATTTAAAACTGAAGACGGATTTTATTTTCCGATGGCTTTATTAAATACTGAAATTTCAGAATACTTAAGACATCGTGACACTGGTTCAGTTTCTTTTGGTGATCTCTATTCTTTAACTGGGTTTCCGATGGTGGTTAAACCATTCCCAGGCTTGATGTCTTTTACAAAAGTTGGATTAAGTTTAGCCACTGCTAGAGGCGTTAAAAACCAAGCGACATCAAAAGGTGGTTCATTTCGTGAAATGGGCCAAGAACTAATTGGTCAGCAAATTACAAATTCAAAATACATTGTTGCCGATCTACCTTTTATTTCACACATGGGTGAAGATCTTGATTTCTTAAAAGGCAAAGAATTGATTAAGTGGTCGCTACACCCAGTACTTGAAGAAAAAATAAATAAATTTGAAATCAAAAAAGTTCATAATCTATTGCCGAAAAAATTTCAGTTTAGCACTTACATGAATTATGCCTTATTAGAAGCGGTCTTAAGATTATGTCACAAAAAAACATCCAGCCTTAGTTTTCAGGAGTGGCAAAATCTTTTAGAAGTTCCTGGTGATGTGATGCAAATCATTAAAACTTATTCATTACCACGAAAAACGTCTTTACAGGTTAAGGTTGCTAAAACCTACCATAAGATCAAAGATAAATTAACTGACAATAAACCACCTGATTTTGCTTTTATTGTTCATGCTCTATCACATCGTGATCTAGAAAAAGTTCCGTTTTTGTCTCCGCTCACTAAAATGTTGCCTGAAAAAATGAATGATGGCTTTGACCGCCTTGTATCTCGGACTCCTGCATTGGTTTACGGGCATGTTAAAAATATTATCTCACAATCTAGTGGCCGTGAAGTGAACGGCATCATCTATGCGTTATTATCAACTCCTAAAGTTTTAAAAACACAGGATCCAGAAATCACTTACCAACAAATTTTGAACTGCAGTGAAGATGCTGCTCGCAGAGGTGCTAAAATTATTGGTCTAGGGGCTTACACAAAAATCGTCGGTGATTCTGGTGTGACTATTAATAAGAATTCACCGATCCCCGTCACTACAGGAAACAGCCTCAGTGCATCTGCGACGTTGTGGGGCTTGTATGATGCTGTACTTAAAATGCAATTATTAAACAAAGATCCAAATGACGGAAAAATTATTGGCTCTGCTATGATTATCGGTGCTACAGGATCAATCGGAAAAGTTTCAGCTAAATTATTATCATTGGTTTTGAAAAAACTTTATCTTGTTGCCCCAAGAATGGATCGCTTAAAAGAATTAGCACTTGAAATAAAATTAGAAAATCCGAATTGTGAAATTATTTGTACAACTCAGGCCAATGACTTTGCGTCAGAAGCAGATATTTTAGTCACAGCAACTTCAGCGATGGGTGAAAAAATCGTTGATGTGATGCGATTAAAGCCTGGCTGTGTGGTTTGTGATTGTTCAAGACCCTTAGACTTCACAATTGAAGATGCGCAAAAACGCCCTGATGTTTTAATTATTGAATCTGGTGAACTTATTTTACCCGGACCTTATGAATTAACCTGTGATTTAGGTCTTCCTGGTAAAACTGTTTATGCCTGCTTGGCAGAAACTTGCGTTTTAGCTTTGGAGGAAAAATACGAAAGCTTTACTTTGGGTCGTGATATTGACTGGGTTAAAGTCAAAGAAATTTACAAAATGTCTAAAAAACACGGTGTAAAATTAGCTGCACCCCAAGGACACATGGGAACGATCACTGATCGTGAAATTATGCTGACAAGACAATTAGCATTATCACGTCGATCGCAATAAATCCGGAATCGACTTTCTTAAAAGTTTTCTAATTGGCCACCAACTCGCAATCACTGCAGTCACTGCAGGAAGAGCTAAAGCTTGAACAAAGTGTGGCCCTTGCATTTCTAGAAAAATTAAATACTGCCTTGTCACCCCAGGTCCTGGCGGCATTGGAATACCTTTTGATAATAAAATAGAAATGAGTCCTGCAAAAATCACTCCGACTATTCCTCCCATAATTCCGACTAAAGCGCTTTCTAAAGTCAGTATTTTAAAAAGGCGTAATCGCGTTTCTCCATTGGCTCTTAATGCACCGATTTCTCCGCCCCGTTCTAATAACCCTACAGCAATTGTATTAAATATACCTAGGGCCACGATGATCAAAATAATTGTACGTACGAACGAAAATTGAGCTTCTAAAAAATCGACTGAATTTTGATAGTAAACTTTGTCTAAAATTTCAAAACGAACAGCTTCTAAATTTGGATTTTTATTTTCTAACGCCGATTCAACACTATCCCAATTTTTAACAGCGCCTGTATTCAAAGAAAATGATTCCACACGGTCAGTGTTTAATAAACTTTGTGCTGTTTTAAGATTTAAACGAAAATATTGGTCATCTATGGCCTTAATTCCCATATGAAATACACCTGCCACTTTAACATCAGCGCCATTCAGCTGACCATGTATTGTTTGTGTTAATAACGTCAGTTGATCGCCGACTTTAGCGTCTAAACTTTCAGCAAGACCTTTCCCTAAAACAATTTCATCTTCAGTTTTAAGATCACCACCTGAAATGAAATTCAGTTGATTAAAAAATAAAATTTCTTTTTCTGGGATAATCCCTTCGCCTTTACCACCTAAAGTGATTCCACCTTTAACTAAGAAAGAATAAAACGATAATCGTGGAAACGTTTCTTGAACCTTGGGAATCGATTTAATTTCTTTTTCGATATCTTGCCAATTTTCGATCCAAGCTTCCCAAGGTTTTTCTAAAACTTTTCCGTAATAGCCTTTCGGGAAAACTTGACCATAACCGTAATACCCATGAATCGTATTTTCACGGTATTGATTCATAATGCCAGTGTTAAATCCTTGAAATATCAATAAACCTGCAGCGCCAAAACCAACAGTAATTAAACTGGCTAAAGTTCGTCGTGGATTTCTAAATAAATTTCGCCATGCTAGTTTTAAAAGATCGATCATATTAAACACCAGCCTTATCTGAAACTAATCCATCTTTCATGTATAAAACTGTCGATGCATAACTGACCAAATGGGAATCATGGGTGGCAAAAATAAAACTTGTGTTTTCAGATCTTTGCAAAGCCTTGAATGCTCCAATAATTTTATCTGCTGTGACCGAATCTAAATTAGCTGTTGGTTCATCAGCTAAAATAACTTTTGGTTTTTTAGCTAACGCGCGCGCAATAGCAACTCGCTGACGCTGACCGCCTGATAGCTGTAACGGTTTTTTATTTTTATGGTCTGCCAAGCCTACAAGATCAAGGACTTCACTGGCCCATTTATCTGAAGCCACGCGGCTCATGCCTAACGAGGGTAAAAAATAAGCTGCGTTTTCTAAGACCGTTAAAGTAGGAATCAAATAAAATGATTGAAAAACAAAACCTATGTTTTTAAGTCGTAAGATTTCTTTTTCAGATTCAGATAATTTTGAAACGTTTTCACCACAAAAAAGCAGCTGGCCTTTAGTTGGGTTTTCGATAACTCCCATAAGGTTTAACAGAGTCGTTTTACCAACGCCACTTGGGCCCACCAAACAACTAAAACTACCCATCTGAACATCAAGATTGATTCCATTAAGTACAGAAACTTTTTGCTGGTTCCAATCATAACTATACTCGATGCGATCTAACTTATATAGTAAACTCATGTCTTAATATTAGAGACAAAAAACAAGGTGTCATCATGAAAATGTTTTTTTTGACTATTCTATCTATGAACTTATTTTATTTAACGGCTTCGGCGCAGACCGCCAAATCTACACCCACTCAATCAGCAGCTGATTGGGTTAATAAAGCTGATCAAATCAGAAATCCTTCACAATCATTTGAAATGAATGTGAAAGTTGATGATGGCAATAGCTCGACTGAATTTATCGTTTTTTTAAAAGGCCAAGATAAAACCCTTATCGTAACTAAATCACCAGCCAGAGACAAAGGCCGCAATATGCTGATGATTGATCGTGATTTTAACGCCTATGTTCCTAATCTTAAAAGATCAATGCGTTTATCTTTAGCGCAAAAGCTTTCAGGCCAAGTCGCTAACGGCGATATTTCACGAACACGATGGTTCGGAGATTATTCAGTTCAATTAGAAAAAGAAACAAAAGATGAAGTTCAACTTTTATTAAAAGCAAATAAAGATAACCTAACCTATGCAGCAATACGTCTTTGGATTGATAAAAAGAATAATCATCCATTAAAAGCTGAATACTTAGGTCTAAATGCTCAAACAATTTTAAAGCGGGCTTACTTTGAAGATTATAAAACAATGGCCGGCGCACTACGGCCAACAACCTTACGTATTGAAGATGTAAATAAAAAAACATCCTTTGTTCGAATATCAGATATGAAAAATAAAACATTTGATGATTCATTTTTTACAGTTAGAAACATGGAGTCCATGAAATAAAATGATTCTGCATTTTTCCGTTCTTCTTTTTTTAACTTTTGCCAGTCATTCTGCAAAAGCCACGACAGAATGGATTGTAAATCCCCGATTTGAAAATATTTCTGGTGAAGAAACAGTTTTTAACAGAGCACAGCTGCAGTCATCGTTATCCGTACAAACTTCGACAGTAAAACTTTACACCGATGTTTTTGCTGAATTAGACCGCGCACCTGATGAACAAAAACAGTGGCGTAGAGGTCATGATCAATTAAACCTTCAGGAATTTTATCTTGAATTTGTCGGTGATTCGATTTTTTTAAAATTAGGTAAACAAGCCACACGCTGGAGTGAATCTTGGATTCTTCCGTCGTTGGATGTTTGGACAGCCCGTAGATATGAAAGATTATTTGTTGATCCAGTTCCGCAGCAGTTGTCACATTCAAGCGGAGCAGTCTTTACGTACGTCAAACCACTTTGGTCAATAGACATAGCTGCCATGGGGGATGTGCCACAGGATACTTACCCGGAACCTTTTCCAGAAAAATTAGAGATTGAAAAAACTGATGCAATCAATCCAGGTGCCCGTTTAAAATTTGAAACATTTGGATTACAATCAACATTTATTGCTGCACGGGCGTTGCAAATAAATACTTTTGGTTATGCTACGAATTATGCCTTCGATAACTGGGTGATGAAAGCTGAGGTAGGCCAATCAACCGATGATCGAACTGATTCAGTAATTATACAAGATATTCAGTTTGCGACTTTAGGTACAGATATTTTTTGGAGTAATTTAACAGTCACTCCGCAAGTGACTTCTTTTAAAAGACATGAATCAACTTTAGAGCCAGATGATCAAGTCATCGCTTTTATTTCTCTTCAATACAATAAAAACGAACATGAGTTACAACTACAGGGTTTCACCAACACAACTTACAGCAGTGATTTTTGGTCAGCCCAGTACACTTACACCCATCAACAAAACTTAAGCCTAACTGCACTAGCGCAAAACTATGATGGTGATGTGGGTAGTTTAACTGGTTTAGTTAAAGATCAAACTGGTGGGTTTTTATTCGGTTTACGTATTCAATATATTGCTGATCTTTTAAAAGGAGACTAACATGGCTGAAGAGTATTTTTCAGATTTAAATTATACATTAGCAAACGAAGACACACGTATTGAGCAAACATTGTTGAAAGAAAATACTAATAAAGTGTTTAGTATCGCTGGATCTGGTGCCCGCTGCTTGCCATTAATAGCTAAAAACCCGAAAGATTTATTTATTATCGACATGAGCGAATATCAAATATTTCTTTGTGAATTGCGATTCGAAGCCATGCGACAGCTGAATTATGCCGAGTGGTTATTTTTCATGGGTTATCGTGGTGCTTTACAAAGCAGCTGTTACAAAAGTGATCACGGTGACCAACGTTGGGACTTATTTAAAAAATTAAAGTTACAAACCAAAACAGAAGCCTACTGGTCAACACATCGTAAAGCATGGGAACCACGTGGTTTTATTCTGTTAGGAAAATGGGAATCACATTTTCAAAAATTAGGAGTTATTTTCAGAGACTATTTAAAATGTGATTTTTCATTTATTTTTAAAGCTGAAACTTTAGCGGAACAGATTGAACTGTATGAAAAGCACTGGCCACAGCTGCGCTGGAAATCTTTTTTAAGACTATTAGCCAGTGAATATGTTTTTAATAAATATCTTTATAAAGGCCATTTTAGCGGAAGCGCTGGCCACAAAACTGAATCTCGCCCACCTTACCAGTTTGTGTGGGAAGAATTCGAACGTGTTTTCAGAACACAATTAGTTCGTAAAAATTATTTTATGCAAGTTTTATTATTAGGTAAAATCATGTACGAAGAAGGCCTACCACTTGAAGCCCACGAATCGACTTTTCAAGCGGTGAAAAAATCAACAACACAAATCCATTACAATGTTGGGAATCTTTTAGATTTACTGCCGAAAAATGATTATGACTTTGTTTCTCTTTCAGATACGATTTCATATTTAACTAAAGACGATGCAAATCAAATTTTACAAAAAATGAATGTGAACACCCAGGCTGGATCACGCGTGGTTATTCGATCATTTATGCGGGCACCGACTGAAATAGACATCAAAGGTTGGACGCAGTTGAAAGACCAAGAGAAATGGGCCCATCAAACCGATGGCACCAGTGTTTATAATTTTCATATTTATCAAAAGAATTAACTAAAACTGATAAATTAAACTAAGAGATTTTGGCTCCGATTTTTTCAAGTTCATTAATAATTTTTTGAATATGTTCATGCGATGTTGTCTCTAGAACAAAATCGATTCGTGTTTCTTTTAAGCTTAGCCCTTGTCTTAAACGATCATGATGAACTTCTAAAACGTTAGCTCTGTTTTCAGCGATAATTTGTGTAAGACGACTTAAACTTCCGGGCACATCTGGTACAATCACTGATAGTTCGCAAAGTCGTCCACGTTGAATTTGCCCACGATTAATAATATCAGACACAATATTTAAATCGATATTACCACCGCAAACTAACATACACGATTTACGACCTAAATTTAATTTCTTTGATAAGGCCGCCGCAAGCGCCACTGCGCCTGATCCTTCAGAAACAGTTTTTGCACGCTCTAATAAAAACACAATCGCTTCAGCGATTTGGCCTTCGCTCACTGTAGTAACTTCGTCAACGTACTTAGAAATAAATGAATCAAACATCACTTGGCTTGGCTGTTTGATAGCTATACCGTCAGCCAGTGTCGCCACAGCTTGAGTCATTGGTTTATATGTTTTTGTTAAAAACATTTGGGTCATCGTTGAAACAAGTTCAGTTTGTACACCAATAATTTTTATTTTTGGATTTACACTTTTAGCTGCGATGGCAATACCACTGATTAATCCGCCGCCGCCAATCGGGACGACAATACTGTCTAAATCAGAAATCTGTTCTAAAATTTCGAAACCAATAGTGCCTTGACCGGCGATGACTTTTTCATCTTCATAAGGGTGAACAAAAACATATTTTTTTTCTTCTGCTAGTTTTAAGGCGTATTCTTTAGATTCATCAAACATCTGACCATGCAAAATAACTTCAGCGCCATATTTTTTTGTCGCTTCAATTTTGGCAATGGGTGCATTCACGGGCATCACAATGATGGATTTAACTTTGTTCATCGTTGAACTTAACGCCACACCTTGTGCATGATTTCCGGCCGAACAAGCAATCACACCACGTGCTTTTTCTGAATCTGAAAGACTCATGATTTTATTAGAAGCTCCACGGATTTTAAAACTACCCGTTCGTTGTGTATTTTCTAATTTTAAATAAATTTCTGATCCTGCAATATCAGTGGCTGATCTTGAAAAATCACAGGGCGTCACATTGATAATATTTTTAATGGTTTGCCTGGCACTTGCAATATCTTGAGGGGTTACTTTCATGTCACCAGTATACGGTAATCCCCCAAATTGGTGGATAAATAGTTTGCGTGGCTAGCCTTGTTATTTTAATGGTGCACGTTTTTTTGACTCGATCTTCAGGACTTTCGTCAGCGGCCAACCCAAGGGCTTTTTTCTCGTCAAAAAATACAAATGGAGCAAAGGACTTATTACAGGCTGAACACTTATCAACCAGCTGGGAATCACGTTCGTTCATCATTCCACAAATATGGCATCGTCTAAAATGGCAATGTTCTAGTTCGCTGGATAAGTCAGACATCTTTAGCCGCCTTCGTATAATTAGTTTATGATGAAATACTAAGATTGCAAAACTGTACCCAGCAGTTTCCTACATCAATACGTCTTATATTAGAATGTGGCTTTTTCACCTGTGCATTGACTTGACGCGAAAGCCTTAAATGCATTTCAGATGGTTTTATAAACACCAAGAAAGCCTGATTGTGATCAGCTAAATATGTCTCAATGTAAAACATTTAGTCAGTATTTTGTTTCGTAATCAAATATACAGGATTTAATTTTGGACTGCTTTTGGCAAGAAGCTTTGTGAATCATAAAACAAACGACTTAAAAAAAGGAAACTTTATGAAAAAACTAATTTTAATAGCGTTACTAGGTCTTATCAATACTGCTCAAGCTGCAGAAAAAAATGAACTTACTTCACAAGAATTAACTGCACTACAAGTTGTCGGAGCTGCCCGCTGTGACGCTAGTCTTGAGTTAAAATGGTTTGATACTATACAACTTGAAAATGGTAACACAATGGTTTTGATTGCAGAAAGATCAACTGCCAAAATGAGACCCGAAGGTCATGGTGTTGAGCACCTACGTTCTGTGACATTTACTAAAATAAAATCTGGTGTAAATCAAGTTGTTGTTCTTTCCCCTTGTAATGAATAAAGCACTGTTCATGAAGTATTTAGCTGCAACCATTATTTTATCTTCTCTGACTGTTTCTGCACAGTCAGAGAAGTCAATCGCACAACGCTGCCAAGCTAAAGCTATTGCTACAGCTTTAAAAGATGCCAAAGACAATCGTTCTTATACAAATATAACAGTAAGTAATATCCAAATTCTTGATGTAAAGAAAACAACTGGAATCATCCAATATGAAGTTTCTTTAAAACAATGGGATGGCGATGACAGTTTCGGCTTAACTTATGAAGTTAAACTAACAGCGCAAAAAAGATTTTGTGTTGTTGATAATTTAGAATTAACAAACGAAGAATAAATATTAACTAAAGGAAAACTTATGAAAAAGCTATTGCTAGTTACATTAACTCTGATTATTTCTCAGTCAACATTTGCAGTGCACGCTTACCGATCTGAAACTTGTACATCAAAAACACACATTTTAAAATATAAAGGTAATTATCCACTTGGCGGAGCCTACGGATTATCAAAAATCGACTCAGAAAGCGAAGTTGAAATTTGGGACACTAATGATAGTGAGAGCGAATACTCTGGTGCAGACAACCAATTTAAAGCCATCGGTGCAGAGATTACTTCCTCAAAAACTGTTAAAGCAGATTGTGGACCAAATAATGACGGTTTTGATTTTGAAGAAACTCAAACTAGCTCAGTTTTTAAAATGGAGTTCTCAAAACTATCAACCAGCGATGAACAAAAAACAGGTATCAAATCTGGAACCGAAATGTATTTTCGTTGTGAAGAGACATTCAGTATGCCTGTAAGTTGCGAAAAATAATTTAAACAAAAAAGGAACGAAAATGAAAACAATTATATTAACTTTATCTTTATTTATCGGTTTAGCTGCAAACGCAGCTAACACATCGAAAACTTTAGTGTGTCTTATGGGTGATATTGCTAATATGGATATCGTTATTTCATCAAACGACAAAGGTGATGAAATAATTCAAGTTATGCTTTTTCAAGGTATGAGTGATGATGCAGATATGATTGTTTATGAAAATTCAAATTTTAAAAAATCTCAATTAAGTAAATCACTTAAAAAAGGCTCTTTAGATACAATTGTATCTACGTCAGATTTATCTGAAATTTTCGGCGGAGCTTACTTAAGTGCAGGCATCTTAAAAATGATTCAGTCTAAAGAAAAAGGTCGTTATGACGTTCTTTTTGCGGCTCAAAACACTGTTTACACAGCTAACTGCGGAGAATTAAAATAATGAAAACAGTAATTATTAGTCTACTTTTATTGACTGGAACACTATCGCAAGCTGCTGATTTAAATGTGTCTTGCAGACCCCCGTTCAATCAAAATATTG
>JAYUQO010000083.1:0-4996 GCA_043756765.1 Bdellovibrio sp.
CTGGTGAAACTGTTTTTAAACTTTACGACACTTACGGATTCCCTATGGATTTAACGGCTGTCATGGCAGCAGAACAAGACTTAACAGTTGATGAGGCAGGTTTTGAAAAAAATATGCAGGCTTCAAAAGTAAAAGCGAAGTCATCATGGAAAAGTAAATCCCTGCAAGCTGATGAAAAGCATGTCATTGAATTCGGACAAAAATATTCATCAAATCCTACAAAATTTTTAGGCTATGACTCTTTAGAATCAAAATCTCAGGTTATAGCATTATCAAACGGATTAACCGAAGTATCTTCGCTAAAAACTGGCGAAACAGGTTATATCGTTTTAGATCAAACACCTTTTTACGCCGAAGGTGGCGGCCAGTCTGGAGATCAAGGATTTATTAAAACGACAACTGCTGAAGCCCGCGTTCATGATTGCATTAAACAAGGTCAGTCCTTTTTACATCATATTGAAATTTCAAAAGGCGAACTTAAAAAATCTGAATCAGTCACAACTTATGTGGAATCAAAAATTCGCAGACAAGTAGCAAGCAATCATTCAGCGACTCATTTAATGCATGCAGCTTTAAGAAAAGTTTTAGGCACACATATTACGCAAGCAGGATCGCTAGTTGATGAAACAAAAACACGTTTCGATTTTACACACAATAAACCACTGTCATTAGAAGACATTCAAACAATTGAAAATTTAGTGAACCAAGAAATTTCTCAGGCCCATCCTGTTAAAGCTGAAGTGATGGCTCACAAAGCGGCAGTAGAAAAAGGGGCCATGGCTTTATTCGGTGAAAAGTACGGCGATGAAGTTCGTGTTTTAACAATGGGTTCATTTTCATGTGAACTATGTGGTGGAACACATGTTAGCAACACTTCACAAATTAGGGCTTTCAAAATTATTTCTGAATCAGGCGTAAGTTCTGGCGTAAGGCGCATCGAAGCTATCACTGGGGATGCAGTTATTGATTTATTCATAAAAAATACTGCTGAATTAAAAATAGCAAAAAATACTGCTGGGTTATCATCAGATAAATTATTAACCGAATGGATTGATTTTAAAAAAGAAGAAATCAAAGATTTACAAAAGCAAATTAAGAAAATTCAATCAAGCCAAATTAATGTTGATGATTTAGCAAAAAATGCAAAATCATTTAATACAACACAGGGCGTGGCGCAATATATACTTGCTGATTTAAATTTAGATGACCGTGATGTCTTAGCGCAAATCACGGATCAATTAAAAAATAAAATTCAAAAAGGAATTATCATTGTCATTGGGTCAGGGGAAGCCACGCATCCTGTGATTATTTCAGTTTCAAAAGATTTAACATCGCAATTTCAGGCGGGAACTTTATTAAAAGATTTCGCACAAGTTCTTGGTGGTAAAGGTGGCGGCAGACCGGATTTTGCACAGGGCGCTGTTCCTGACCGCAGCAAGGTTTTAGAAGCTAATCTTTTGATTCATGCAAAATTAGGTATTCAATAATTAGATTACTGACAACTCAATTGATTTAAGTTTTCAGAGATGGATTTAATCCAAGCCTTGATCGGTTCAGCATCACAAAAATCGACCATGTTACTGCCACATGAATCCGTTGCATAACCTAATGCTGTTTTACTTCTTTGAGTGATGATTTCAGCGTAAGCAGGTTGAATGGCTTGTGCACAGAACTGCGTAGATCCCGCATCCGCAGGTTTTGAACACATTTGTGATTCTGATATTATAAGTTCCAGTTGCTCTTTTAATGATTCATTTAAACAGTATTTATTAACTGCAGTATTCTGCGCGTCGTATTCTATGAGTTCTAACGATTTAAGATTTAAACTGAATTTTGCTTTTGATTGGATATAAAAATTTTGACCTTGATGATTAACGACTTCTTGCTTTTCGTTGTAAAAATTAAATCCAACTACAGATTCTGTTTTTGTAGTTTGATCTTGGGATATTGAATTTGTGGGATCTTGAACAAGTAAATTTTGGGTAGTACTTGGCGAACAGTTTTGAAAACCGAATACCAGCAATCCAGCGACTATAATTAAAATTTTATACTTATACATAGATTAAGTATCGATGATTTAATCGACAATTTAAATAGATTTTTAATTTTAAGGTCTAAAAACTAATAAAACGTATTGATCTGAGACGATGTGGTTAGACGATCTTGTTAAGGATGAGAATTAAACACCAAAATCATATCTTTTTCATACATCTGATTGATCGGCGTAATAATCAATTCATTAGGATCAAGTTCTTTTCCAATATCTGTTAATCGATCTTGTATCAATTTTTGAACATGAGGACCTGTTAAATTCAATTCTTTCATCTTCTGAAGACGACCGATTTCTGCACCAGTGACTGTTTTAAAAACTTTGTAAACAAGTTCACTGCAGTAGATTCTTTCATCACCGAATTCAAAATAAATATCATAGTTTTTTCCGTAGTAAGTTTTCAATGTTGAGTACAGTTTGAATTTCATCGTCTGATTATTGTAATGTTTAAATCTGTAAACCCGAAATTCAGAATTTTTACCTCTAGAAACAAAGCTACGCAGTGATGTAATGGTCACAGGTTGAATCGCTTCGGCAACATAAGTATCAGTCCCATTTTTAACTATAATACCAACATGAGACCATGGCGAGCCCGTAGCTTCTTCGATAGCCGATGACTGGCTGCTTTGGCTTTTGTGAAAAATAATGTCACCATCTTGAAATACAACATATGCACGAGAGCTGGCTTGCGAAATATGAAAACTTAAAAGACCTACTATGAAAACCGAAAATCTGAATAACAACTGTGACATCTGTTAAGTTTCATTGATATGAAATCATCACGCAATTGATTTGACCCTGTGTTATGACAATTTATGACTCGTTGTGAATCATCTAGACATATTAAACACCTCTAGATGCATTATATATGATTAAAAAGTGGATATGGACTTGCTAAGTTAACAAGAGGATTCAAAAACTTCGCAGAAAAGGACATATTTATGCGTACTAAAAAGTTTATTATGGGCTTAGCGTTAATTAGCGTGACTCACCAATCATTTGCTTTCGAAATGGGTGGTCATAAAATTGGTGGTAGTCAGACTACGCCGCCGCCGGCAAAAGTTGAAGCATCAAAAGTAGTCGCAATTAGTTCTGCTTTACCACTTGTTAATAAGCTTGGAAAAAATGCTTTTAACACTGAAATTGCTGCAAGAATCGAAAGTGCGCTTGGTAAATATAGTCAGTCAGCGACGTTGAATCCTTCAGTTGTGTTTTATGAAACTTTCCCCGCAAAAAATATTCTTCCTTTAACTGATGTTAAAACGGTGCCTCGATCTGATGACTCAGATTCAGTTGTATTAACTGATTATGTTTCTATCCCTGGACAAGATCTTAAAGGTTCTGCTTTAGGCTTAAGAATGGCATTAGCCCCTCAAGAATCACGTCTTAAAGCGTCTCAGCAAATGGCTGAAAATGGACTTATTAAAACAGGAGATATTCTAGTTTCAACACGTCCGTTGTTTGCTAATTCGCTTCAGTACCTAGCTTTACAGTTATTAGCGACTCATATTTCAATGGCGGTTGTTGTTACTGAAAATGGCAAAAAGTTTGTTTACAATTTAGATATGCCAATGGACGCAGAAATGTTAGGCGGTAAAGCGCTTGGGTTTGCTAAATCTGTTATAGATGCAAATCATTTCGTAGGCGATAATCTTAATTTAATGTTACACGTTTTAAGACCACGTTTAGAAACTGAACAACAAAGACAAAATATCCAAAAATGGTTAGAAAAAGCTTTAGCAAAAGCTCGTGAAAAGAAAATTTACCCAACTAAATTGTCTTTCAATACAGATTACAACAGCCCTATGTACCGCGAAGTTAACGGTAAAGCTGATCTTGCTTTCGTAGCAGATACAGCAAGACTTTTACTAGATCAAAGCTTAACGGCTAATGATCACTTACAACAATACTGTTCTGAATTTGCTTGGGTTTTATTATCATTAAAAGATTGTAATCCAGATAATACTGCTTCAGATTTCAAAAAAGGAAAAACTCCTTCTTGTGTTTCTGAATTTTTCAAACCGATGCAAATGTTTGGGTCAGCTTTTAGTTCTGGTTCACCAAAAGACCAAGATTTTTACGGCATGACTGATGGCATTCCAATGTTGATCAATCAAACTGGTGCGAGTCCTCAATTAAGTATGCAACTAATTGATTTTGCATTACCTGGCACTGACAGAGAAGCTAAAGGTTTATCTGCAGGACACAAAGGTGTCGCTAAGCTTATGGCGCCGTTGATCCAACAAGCTAATGGATACTTCAAATTAACATTAACTCGTGATGCAAAACAAATTGATGGTGCAAGAGCACAGTTAAACCCAAACAGTGCCCGTAACTATTCGCCAACGGGTTTCGTTGTTCATGCAGCGATGCCTGACTCAGTGAACGGTGCCAAAGTCTTACAGAAAAAATTGGATTACGTCGTAACTATTAAGTACGTACCAAAAGCTAAACTTAAAGATTTACAATCAAAATAATTGGAATAACTGGAGAGATATATGAAAAATCAAATTTTAATGACAACTTTAGTTTTATTCACAGCTGCAGCAGGACACGCTAACCAAGGTGAAAATAGATTGCAAAGCGTTGGAACTATTTCTTGTGACGCAAAAGATTTAGTCAGAGCTGTTAAGATCACAGCAGACACTGTTTTCATGAGTGAAACTAATTTAACAGTTTTAGAGGAAAAATTAGAAATCACTAAAGATCAAAAATCTTTAGGACAGCAAGCCGATATTACAAACACTGAATTTTTATCGAACGAAAAAGACTACAAAGCATCTTTAAACAAAGCATATAAGATTAATCAAAAAGGTGGCGTTGGAATCACTATTCCTGTCAGCGTGAAATTAACTTACAACGTTGTTAAAGGCGAAGCCGTTCTTTCAAAAGGTGTAGTGCTTTCAACGGTGACTTGCCGAGTAGAAACAAAAAAGAATGTTCAAG